>JBBPZG010000141.1:0-10704 GCA_038199095.1 Saccharimonadales bacterium (SeqCode) | reverse complement strand
TGGAGGGCCCAGTGGGACTCGAACCCACGACACCCTGCTTAAAAGGCAGGTGCTCTAACCGGCTGAGCTATGGGCCCTCGTTGCACCATACGTCGCTATCTCGTTTTGCCTGAGCGGCAAAAGCTTCGATTTACGACTATGGCGCTCCTCTCAAATTTGTAAACGTTCCGTTTACAAATTTGGTGAAAACCTGTGGTTTTCGTTTGGTCGGGCAGGCGCGCTAATTTTGCCAGTACTGGCAAAATAACTCCTTACATTATCCGTACTTTGGGCAAAAAGTCAATCAGCCCTTGTGTTTGTCGTCATGCCCGGTTTTGGGGCGTTGCAGCCAGAGGACTAGTAAGCAGACGAGGGCACTGGCCCCAACGATAAGATCCTGGGCGCGCTGGACCTGTGACCATAATGGGGAGCTGATGATATTGTGGCTTAAACCGCCGGGGAGTAACGGCACGACCAGCAGGCCGCCGAGCAAGCCCACGCCGGCTGCCGGCAAGAGGTTGAGCACCAACCGGCCATTGCCTTTAATGGTACGGATCATAAAAATGGCAGTCAGGACCACTGGCAGTAGGAGCAGGGCAAGTTTGACCGTATTGTTACCCGTATCAACACCTTTGGGTACGTGTGCCGCGAAGAGTGCCATGAATGAATTAGCATCGGGTGCGACGAACTGGACGAGTATATTGCCTAGGCAAAGGCTCAAAAAAACCAGCGTTGCATTGACGCGTAGCACCATCAGCAAAATTACCGGGATAAGTACGATGGCAGCTAGTATGCCGACAGGTGTCATATGTTTATTTTTTCTGTTATAGCTTTCTAACCAGATTATATCATGATTAGCGTAAGCATCGTCTACCTTTGAAGAGCCCCCCTGTTAATAAAAGCTTCTCTTAGGCACCCACTTTATCTTTGGGCCGGCCGGCTTTGGCGATTATCTCGGCATAGTCAATAATTTTTTCTGCTACGTTGCTGCCAGTTATTTTTTCAATGCTGGTGCCTGGGCTAGAATTGACTTCTAAAACGAGGGGACCGCGTTGGCTGCGCATCATATCAACCCCGCAGACTGGCAAGCCCATAGCTTTCGCCGCTTTTTGCGCTGTTATGCGCTCTTGCGGTGTCAGTTTGACAGGGATGCCTTCGCCTCCCTGATGAAGGTTAGATCTAAAATCATCGTCGAGGCTTTGGCGCAGCATACTGGCCACAACTTTGCCGTTAACCACAACTGCCCTGATATCCACACCAGCGCTTTCCGCCACAAACTCCTGTACGATAAAGTTCACGCCTTCTACATAAAACGCCTGCATCACGGCTTTGGCCGCTTTGCGGGTCTCGGCAAGAACCACGCCGTTACCATGCGTACCACGAGCAACTTTAATAATTACCGGCGCGCCGCCAACTTGTTCGATCACGTCTTCAAAGTCGGCCGCTTCCCTGGCAAAGACCGTTTTAGGTATGCCCACGCCTGCCTTGGCCAGCAACTGGGTACTGCGCAGTTTATCGCGTGAGCGGACAATTGCAATCGAGCTCGTAATCGTAGGGACATTCTGCATCTCGAACTGCCGGACGATTGAGGTCCCGTACCTTGTCAGGCTAGAGGCGATCCGCGGGATAATGACATCAACGTTGCGTACCTCTTCGCCTTTATAATGAACAACCGGATTGTCCTGTTCCAACGTCACATAGCATTTAGCGTAGTTAATAATGCGCACCTTATGGCCACGGGCTAGTGCTTCTTCTTTTAGGCGCTTTGTCGAATAGTTACCGGCGCCTTTGGATAAGATTACAACTTTCATAGCTGACTTACCTTACTGGCTATTCCTAGAAACGTCAATCAGAAAACCATGGATCCGCAGAAAGTTCCGGCCAATAAGCATCGGGTGCTTCATGCTGCCGCGGTCAGTCAGGGTTAGGGCTATGGGATAGCGCTGACCGAAAATTTCAACAGTAGTGTCGATGGCGTATCTGGTAGCTATCTGCCCGTTGGAGCTTCTGATCCGGCGTTTGTGGTAGGTGTCGACTTGGATAGTATGGGCAGTGCTGCCCAGGGGCGAAAAGCGTAAATGCTTGCTACCTTCCGTATCAGTTACCTCCCGAATTTGAGTTGCATGGAGCGCCCCCGAAAAAGCGCCGCTATCGATTTTGGCTATCACTGCTTCGATACCGAGCAATGGCAGGTCGACAGCTAAGCGCGGCCCAATAGTTTTAGGCACTTCGGCTTTTTTGAATAATGACCAGGTAAATTTCATATGTACTGCCTTACGCAACCAGTATAATGTGCTTGCCTACTAGCTGAGAGACACTGGATCATACCATATATGAACAATTCATACAATGTAGTGCAGGCAACCTACACGCGAAATTTCCTAGCCCTGCGGCCAAGAGTCCAGTTCCATTTTGCCAGCCGGCGCTACCTCTGGCAGCGGGACTCCCAAGCCCAAACCTGGCTCGAACAATTACGGCCAGCATTCACAGCCAGCGGACAACCGCGCCGAGCTATACGGCAGCTACTGGCCGAACCGCTGCCGGTACTTCGCCAGACTAATAGTATCCGCGGCCCCTATTTTGCAAAATATCCCCGGCTGCGCTACTACGACCGCGTGCTCTTCCGCTTACTGTTCATGCAGACCGTCTACGGCTTAGAGACTGCTGGATTATTTTACGAATTCTTCGATAAGGACGAAGTTTATAAGCTGCGCGAGGCCTTGCTGAGGGACGAAGCGGCCTTAGCCGGTTTATCGTCTTTTGCTCTTAACTTTTTATACTTACTGGACCAATTCGTAGACGATAGTAATGCCCTGCCACTTGAGCAACTTCATAAGGTTGCCGACAGCCGTTACGATGCCAGCCAGCCGTTAGAGCGGCAATTGCAATGCTACTTTTACATGCACTGCATCATCGCCGATTCGCTGTTTTATGCGCGGCCGGTACCGCTAGGCCGGCGGACCGTTTACTTGCAAATGTTGCACGAAATCGAACATATCGTCGAACCACACCTGGCAAATATGAAGCTTGACGTTCTCTTCGAATTTCTGGTTTGCTGCCGTCTCCTGGCCTACCAGAGCTACCTGGAAAGCCAGATCAATCGAAAGGCACAGCTGGCTATATCGCCGCAAGGCTTCTTGGTCGAACCGCTCAATAAGCGGCCGGCTACTCTCAGTAACGCCGAGCACCGAAACGTGCTTTTTTTAATGGGCCAGACAGAGGCCGTATCAGCCCCTTACCGCTTAATGTTGGGCCTTGAGTACCCGCGTATAGACAAAATAAATGACTGCCAAAACTATGAATAAGACAGTCAGGAGTAGCGGGATAAAACCGGCCTGATTAAGTTGCTTATGCTTCATTGTCCACCATTATTAAGCGCTTGGGGCGTTTACGCAAGCCGGCTTCGCCACTCATTACCAGATCTTGCGTTTGGGCGCACAAGCCGCAAAAGTCTGTAAGAGGTCCTGCTGTTGTTTGGTGAGTTTGGTCGGGGTATCGACAGTTATGGTGACAATGTGGGCACCGCGGCTATTACTTTTGAGGTGGGTGACGCCGTGGCTGGACAGCTTGAAGTCCGAGCCGGACTGCGTGCCGGCGGGTACTTTCATGCGGACGGGGCCATCGACGGTCTGCACGTCAATTTCGGTACCCAGCGCCGCTTCGACCATACCGACATGCTCTTCACTAAGTATTAGGTCGCCCTCGCGGGTAAAGTGTTTGTGCGGTTTAACGCGGATATTTACATACAGGTCGCCCTTGGGGCCATTAGCGATGGCTTCGCCGTGCTCGCGCAGGCGGATGGTGGCCCCGTCGTCGATACCGGCTGGGATCTTCAAATCGATGGTCTGCTTTTGGGCGTGGGTACCTTTGCCACGGCAGACCGAACAAACTTTCTCGGGGATTTTGCCGCTGCCGTGGCACTTTGGGCAGACTGCTGCCTGCTGGATGTTGCCAAAAATCGTGCGCGCTACGGTGATAACTTGGCCGGAGCCCTGGCACTGGTCGCAGGTTTTTAGCTCGTAGCCTGGCTCTACGGTAGTGCCTTTGCAGTGCTCACAGGTATCATCCAGGTTTAGGCTGAGTTTTACCTCGGTGCCAAAGACGGCCTGCTCAAAGCTAATCTCTACTCCCGCCTCCACATCGCGGCCGCGGGCCTGGCGCTGACTACGCTGGCCACTACCGCCGCCGAAGAAACTGCCAAAGATATCGCCGAGACCCAGGTCACCAAAGTCAAAGTTGATGTTCTGCCCTTGGCCGCCACCGTAACCGCCACCAAATGGGCTGCCGCCCGCCCCGCCCACACCGGCATGGCCAAACTGGTCGTAGCGCTTGCGCTTTTCGCTGTCCTTGAGCACCTCGTAAGCTTCGTTGATTTCTTTGAACTTAGTTTCGTCACCGCCCCTGTCAGGGTGATGCTCCACCGCCGCCCGCCGGAACGACTTCTTTATCTCATCGGCACTAGCCCCCTTGCTAACGCCTAAAACCTCGTAATAATCACGCTTGGCCATACTTATTCGCTTCCTCGTATTCAATCATCCATTCGCAGTTACTAAAAGCCCGGTCGCATAACGCTGGCTGGATATCATAATCTTGTGCAACTCGTAGTAGCAGAGCTTCCCTAGCGCTTTGTGCGTCAGCTTCGCTTAAGCGCTCGTTCATCACAAGTAGTCTTATTATCCGCTTAATCTCCGTATTATTAGCGATCTCTGCAGCGATTACTGCACCCGTGTCAATGGTAGGCGTAACCTCGCTTACAAGTTCCCAGAACGGATCTATACTATAAGTATGTTCACTGCTATTCATCGCTCTATTCTACCAATAACTTTTACTATACCCCTACCTAAGCCCGTCTCTTCACGCATTGTTTTTTCCTTGGATGCTTTGGCTGCCTCTAGTTCATCAGCGCTAAGCCCATAGGTCATTCTAAGATCGTCAAGCACATCTTTTACACCGCCGTCACACCTTATTGCATATATCTGCTCTTCGTCTATGACGTCCGTGTACGCCCGCTCTTGAAGTTCCATAAAAGCCACAAAATTTGGATCGGCTTGGATGTCAAACTCCCCAAATTCATTCCTGTACCTTAATTCAGGAACAGTCCCGGCTTGTAAATGACTCTGACGGTACTCAGCCAGATTGATCACTTCACCCATTAAGTATTTCCTTTAGCCAGGTAGTTGCTTGCTGGGAAACCCGCTGTATGGGCACGGACTTTAGCACAAAGGTGTCGTAACTGTGGAGTCTAGCGACTGCGGCCTCAATTCTATCAAACTTGTCGGTCACGCTTTCCATCAGCAGCATCACCTCCTGTTCATCTACAATTTTATCCTGCCACCAAAAGCAGCTGTCCACCGGCACGAACTTGGCGCAGGCAATCAGCTTTTGGTCCAGCAAAGCACCGGCGATCTTCTCGGCCTCCGCCCGGTCCTCACAAGTCAAAACCAGTTCTACAAATTTATGTTCCACTACCAATTTTCTTATGCATCTTTATGTGGGGCAACCCAGACAGAGAAGAATAGTATACTCTGCCCGTAACTGCGGTATACCCAGCCCGTCTATATAAATTAACGGCTTGATATCTAGCGTCAAGTATTATTGACCGACCATCAGGAAACCGTTCGTGGGCAGTGGCCTCCATGCACTGTAGTATAGTGCTCCCTAAACCCCGTCCTCGATGCGCAGGATCAACTGCCATATAACGTACCCGCAACTTAGACGGATCTTTATCAAGTTGGTGTATGCGCCCGGTGGCCACTACTAAATCTTTGTGGCTAATTGCGCTGTGAACTGTATCCGGATAAAGTTCCGGATTGTCATATTGGTCGCACTCTGTACCCTTACCTAAGCCAAGCGGCTCTCGTAACACCCGCCATCTCAAGTCAAAAATTTGGTCCATCTGGTTTGGCAAGATAGCCGCCTCACCCATGGCTACTCCTTTTTGTCGGCCTTGTCAGCCTGCCCTGAACTTGTTTCAGGATCGACGACTTCGCCTTCTATAGTGTCTTCTTTCTTTTTGTCGTCGGAAGATTCGGTTTCGCCCTCGGCGGAAGCTTCGGAGGCTTGGGCCTGTTCGTACATTTTGGCGCCGATGGGCATCAGTTTGTCATTGAGTTCTTTTGCGGCGTTTTCTAGGGCGGATTTGTCGGCTTTTTCGTCTCCGACAACTTTTTTGGCGTCATCTATGGCTTCGTTGAGGGTCTTCATATCGTCATCGGCAATCTTGTCACCGCTGTCTTTCTTGAGTTTTTCGGCCTGGTAGACGGCGCTGTCGAGCACGTTGCGGGCCTCAATTAGTTCCTTCTTAGCCTTGTCTTCATCGGCGTGTTCCTCGGCCTCTTTGGCCATCTTTTCTACCTCGGCTTTGTCGAGATTGCCTGAACCGCTAATGGTGATGCTCTGCTCTTTGCCGCTGCCCTTATCTTTGGCGGTAACATTCAGGATGCCGTTGGCATCGATGTTAAAAGTAACCTCAATCTGCGGCACGCCGCGCGGTGCAGGGGGAATGCCGTCAAGCACGAAGCGGCCGAGTGATTTGTTGCCTTCGATCATATCGCGCTCGCCCTGGCCAACATGGACTTCTACCTGCGGCTGATTATCGGCAGCGGTCGAGAAAACCTCGGACTTACTAGTCGGAATGGTGGTATTGCGCTCAATAAGCTTAGTCATGACACCACCCATGGTCTCAATGCCCAGGCTCAGCGGTGTAACATCCAGCAGCAACACGTCCTTAACATCACCCTGCAGCACGCCGCCCTGGATAGCCGCGCCGATGGCGACGACTTCGTCAGGGTTAACACCTTTCATTGGGTCTTTGCCAAAGATCTTTTTGACCTTTTCCTGGACGGCCGGCATGCGGGTCATGCCACCGACTAGTACCACGGCGTCAATTTCGCTGGCTTTCACGCCGGCGTCCTTCAAAGCCTTTTCGCACGGCTGGGCAGTCTTATCAACTAAGTCGGCTACCAGGCTTTCCAGTTTGGACCGCGACAGTTTGTGCTCGAAGTGCTTCGGGCCGTCGGCGTCAGCTGTCAGGAACGGCAGGTTGACGTTAATTTCCTGAGCCGTGGAGAGTTCGATCTTGGCCTTTTCGGCTTCGTCGCGCAAGCGCTGCATGGCGGCTTTGTCATCGCTAATATCAAGGCCGTGTTCTTTTTTGAATTCATCAGCAAAGTAGTTGACGACGACGCGGTCAAAGTCGGCACCCCCAAGGTGGGTGTCGCCGTTGGTCGACTTAACCTCAAACACACCGTCACCGAGTTCCAGAATGGATACGTCGAATGTACCGCCGCCGAGGTCATAGACGGCAATCTTCTCGTCCTTTTTACCCTCTTTGTCCAAACCGTAAGCCAGCGCGGCTGCGGTTGGTTCATTAATAATACGTTTCACCTCTAGTCCGGCGATTTTGCCGGCGTCTTTGGTAGCCTGGCGCTGGCTATCATCGAAGTAAGCCGGCACGGTGATGACGGCTTCCGTTACTTTGCCGCCCAGGAAGCTTTCGGCGTCGCTCTTGAGCTTGCCGAGGATCATGGCGCTGACCTCTTCCGGACTGTACTCTTTATCGCCCATCTTGACCTTAACGCCGTTACCACTTTTAACGATTTCGTAGCCCATCAGCTTGAGGTCTCGCTGGACTTCCTTGTCGTTAAAGTTACGCCCTATAAGACGTTTAACTTCATAAATTGTATTCTTAGGATTAGTCACCTGCTGGCGCCGGGCCACCTGGCCCACCAAACGCTCACCGTTCTTATTAACCGCTACTACCGATGGAGTGGTCCGGTTACCTTCACTATTAGCAATAATCTCTGGCTTACCCGACTGCATGACAGCCATCGCCGAGTTCGTCGTGCCTAAATCAATCCCGATAATCTTACTCATACTCTTACACCCTTTCCTAAATTAGCAGTCTAAAGATCGTACTGCCAGTGTAATAAATTAGCACTCTCATGTCAAGAGTGCCAACTAGTCTTTGGGTGACCAGCTTTTGGATATGGCGTCGAAGCGGGCTAACTTGTCTTGGATGAGTTGTCCTGACGAGCGTGGTGTAGCACCTGGTACCATTACGAAATTGCCGTCATGTTCGCGTGTATAATCTAGCCACGTACCGGTAGTGGCGCTAGCTAAATAAAGCATTTTCTGGGTCATTTCCGATAAAGCTCCGGCATGTCTTACGGCATTTGGATAGGGACCTACCCCTTGAGCAGCATCTGTTATGCCATATAAGGCGCTCTCGAACACCACTGCATCATGATCACTCAGTACATGCAGTCGCGGCAGCTTTTCTTCGGCGTCGTGAACTGTTCTTCTGGTGATAGCCAATATGTCATCTGTAAACTCCTGGGGTTCGTCGAACCAGCTGGCAGGACTAGTTTCTAGGTGTACTGCTTCGGAAGTTAAACTGGCGGCTAATTTACCTAGCTGGAATGTTGCCTGCGCAAGTAGTCCTAGATCTGGTGAAGATGCGGCCTCAACAAATACCTTAGCCCTGCCCCAACTTGAAATAAGCATTGATGATTCAGCCTGGGGCGCCGAAGGGTTAATCCATCTATCCCATCTGATAGGAAATGATTCTTTAACGATACCCCATAATATCTCGTCGGCTAACCAGTCAATTGGCTCAAATGTTCTGCCATCTTCAAGCTTGGTCACAAAAGCTTGCATTATTTTTCCATGCGGACGCGGACCATGGCGTGGCGGATGATGTCGTCGCCCAGGCGGTAGCCGGCCTGGAGTTCTTCGCTGATAATTTCGCGGCTGCCATCGCCTTCTTCCATGCTGACGGCCTCGTGTAGCACTGGATCAAAGGCTCCTCCAACTGTTTTGATACGTTCTACGCCCATGCCACTAAGCGTCTTTTCGAATTGCTTAACAACACCTTGAACACCCTTAACAAAGTCTTCGTGTTTTTTCACGTCTTCTTGAACTTGTTTCCGGACCTCCTCCTCATGTTTATCCGAACGGGGTGCTGAAATAAATTCAGCATGACGAAAGGAGGGAACATGCTTCAATGCGCGTTCGAAGTTATCAATAACTGGCAGTAAGTCACGGACTACATTGGCCTTCAGCCTGGTACGCAAGCTAGCGATTTCGTCTTCGTGCCGGCGGCGTAAATTTGTGGCGTCTGCGCGTTCGCGCTTTAATGCTTCGGTTACCGTATCAAGTTGCTGTTGTAGTTCGTTCGGGTGTTCATCAGGTTTCATAGCGGCATGTTTTGATTTATTAACCATCTGCCCTCCTTCCAAAAAATAATTGCATGGACTTATCAAAGGCTCCGAGTGCGATAGCCGCAAGCTGGAGCGACATTGTTTCTATACGGCGCGACTGAGCAGCCTCGTTAGCACCTATTGCTACGCCACTCTGCCGGTAAACTTCCTCTTCATATGCAGTTTGCTCTCCTAAGTTGCGTCCGGCTTCCAGACCACGTATTTCACGGTCAAAATATGCTTTTGTGGTAGGCGGTACCGGAGGCAAATCGGGAGTAGGTTTAAGCGCTTCGACTATTTTGTCAAACTGCGCGTCCAGGACGCTTGGTACGCAATGCCTCAAAGGTTGGTTTTTGCCGGTATTGCGGGGTGTTTCAGACATTGAAGTCCTCCGGCTCTGTATTCGCTATGATTATACTGAACGCCTTCAGCATAATAGAGTCGGCAACTGCTTTCGTCTCCATAGCGGTAACTTCTTCCTCGGATAAACCCCGGACGCGTAAACGGTCTCTTATTCCGGCATACGATTTTTCGCTCGCCATGCGCTCTTCATAAGAAGCATCGGGAGAAGCCATGTTTATCTGCCCCTCAAAAAGTCTGCCTTGAGCCCACTGAAGGTTCTCGGGTGTGAGACTAGACATACAAGACCTCCTCGAGCTCCTGGCCGGCGCGGGCTACTAGGTTCATCACGTCGCGGTAGCTCTGGCGAGTGGGACCGAGCGTGCCGATGTAGCTGCGATCGCTAAAGGGGCTACGGAAACGGCTGATCACCAGTGAACAACCGGCGGCACGGCCTACGGGGTTTTCCTGGCCAATGTATACACTAAGCGGCTCGTTGGGTGCGGCTTCGCGCAGCCAGGGTTCGAGGTTGTCAAGCAGCTGGGCAACCTGTTGGACCTGCTGCATCTTGCCCGCGAACTCGGGCTGGCCAAACAGGTTTGACAGACCGCTAATGTAGAGCTGGTTGCCGATGGTAGCCAAGCCGAGGTTGTGCGTGAGTTCTACCAACGTATCGACGGCATTACGGATCATCCGTTCCGGCGCCCCGGCCTGCTGCACGCGGGTCACCAGCGCCCTCTCACCACGGCGCTCAGACAGGCTTAAGTTTTTGGTGGCGCTTTCACTGAGGACATTAACATAGAAGCGGTAGCCTTTATCGGTAGGTATACGCCCGGCACTGGTGTGGGGCTGGGCGATGTAACCCAGCCGTTCCAACTCGGCCATTTCGGCGCGCACCGTCGCTGAGCTGACACTAAAAACCTTAGCAAGCAGGCTGGAGCCGACTGGGCTAGCCACTTCGGCATATTGCTCCACAATAGCGCTTAAAATCTTCTGCTGCCGGTCTGTCATACTACATAATCCAAACTTTTCTCTGGGTCGGATTATAGCGCTTTTAGCACTCCCAAGTCAAGAGTGCTAACCAGGCCGAGGCTTGGCCCCTCTTCACGTCATTCCGGCGAAAGCCGGGACCCAGTCAATACCAGTGCGCAGCACTCCCCCTGCAGCTTGTCATCCCGGATGCAGT
>JBBPZG010000140.1:0-3692 GCA_038199095.1 Saccharimonadales bacterium (SeqCode) | reverse complement strand
GTCAGCGATGCGTCAAACACAAAATGGAAAACGTGCTTGGATACCTGCCCAAGAAGCATAGAGAGGTAGTGGGAGAGGAGCTGAAGGCTATCTTCTACCAGGAAAACAGGGAGAAAGCCGAACAGGTAGCTCATGCTTGGTGCGAGAAGTACCGGCGAGAGTATCCGAGTGCCGTGGAATGCCTATGGCGAGATTACGATGCATGCCTGACTTTCTACTCTTTCCCACCTGAGCATTGGAAAGCTATCAGGACCACAAATGCCATCGAGAGGCTAATCGAGGAGGTGAAACGACGCTCACACAAGATGGGAGCAGCCTTCCGCAACGAAGAAAGCTGCCTGTTGATGTTCTATGCGGTGATTAGAGGCGTGAATTTCCAACGACTAACCATGACGTTGAAGCAGGAGAAGCAGGATGATCAGGCCCTCCCCAAGTTACACACTTCTTGACACACGACCGTCATTAGAGGCCTCAAGTTCCAACGTCTAACCATGCCCAACCATACCGTTGGTGCATGAAAGCTAGGATAGGCAAGCTCCCGTGATTTTACACAGGACTTGACTCACCGCCAAAGTTTCCGCAGCTTTGTAATTTTTAGCGTTTTCACAGCAGTAGTTTCTCCCTTCTCCAGTACGATGAACGCCATTCTAAGGTAGGCCAGAAGCTATGACATCATGTCGCTGATATAGTAAACAATATCAGCGCAACATGTAAGTAATTCAACCAAATATTCTACTTAAAATTAAAACGAAAAAGCGGCCCAAATAGAGCCGCTCTTCCGACAGATAACTAAGGTCTCTAAACTTCTACACTCACCGCTTCAGCCTCTACAGCCTCCACCGGCACCGTATCCTCCACATGGAAGCTAATCCCTTCTTCCGGCGTGTAGTCCACCACCACCCTCTGGCCCGCACCTATGTCGCCTGCGACTTTGTTGGCGATGGCCTGGTAGTTGGGATCGTGGGTTGTTAGGATCGTGGGTTGTTAGGATTAGTGGGGTTGGGTGAAGACTACCGCTTCTCTGTATATTGGGGTACCCTCCGCGCTGTTTAGAAGTGTGTTAGATAGGCACCATTATAGCCCTGCTTTTCAAGATGAATTAAGGAAGGGAGCCATTCAAAAGGTCGGCTCCCTTCCTTATATGGTAATGTTACCAGTATTTTAGACTCATGCTTCAGAAGACATAAACTTCTAAGTCAGGCCTTAGTTTACCCCTTCCAATTTGCTCCTGTTCACTTCACGATGCCCGTAGGCACAGCTAGCGGTATCAAAGCTGTATGTACAGGTCGGGGCATATATGGTGTAGCTACGCTAGGCGCTGGAGATGATACCTCTTGGGTTGCAAGCGCAGACTGAACATCTGCGGGCAAAGGAGGCGGGGTAGTAAACCCAGGAGCTACGTCTCCATAATGCAGAGTTTTAGTGGTCGGCTGTGCTGTTGGACATACGGAGTTTTTCGCAGACTCCGTTTCTGGATAAACTGGCAGTCTCGGATCGTTTAATGACTTTCGGAACCCTGTACCATCCGGCGAGGAGACCCAGTAGGTTGGTAACCCAGCCCACTGATCAAATACGTAGGCAAGGTAATGGTCTATCCTAGGTCTACTCACCTGTAGGCTGGGGGACCACTTCGAGAAATTGCCTTTGAGTACTACCAATGTTAGGGGTGGTTCCTCGATGGTAGCAGTCTCACCTATGCAGCCAAGACCTAGCGCAGCCACATCTGCTCTTGTAACCCTACGTGCAAGCAGCACACTAGGTGTCACTTGCACCGCCTCATGATTGTTAATAGCAAATCGGATTGCATAGTCTGCCATTTCTGCGGGGGATGCATTACCCAGTCCTGCCTTGTCGTACATAGAGACGGCCTTCCCAGCTATGTGTGCATCGCCATACTGAACATGTGTTCGTGACGAGAGCAACGACACTCCCAGTATAGCTGCTATGCCGAGCAGGCTGAATGCTGTTAAGCTCTGTACTGACTTCATTGCATTGCTCCTTCATGTGCCCAAATATATGTGTGTTACAAGGTATATCAACCTTATCGTGTCTGAAGAGCCGATGAAAAGGTAATTCCTATGCGCTATGGGTACTGAGGATCATATATGGAATAACTGCCATAGCTACACGCGCCTATACTACCTTTATAGCTAATAGATGGGGTTAGGCTAAGGTCGTTACAAAGAGGATTGTAATAGCCCAAGCGACTGGCATATACATTGTAGATATCGAGGGCTCCAAAATTTGTAGCGTATTGATCTGTTTCGCCACCAGCTACAGCATAATCGAGATTGCTTATACCGAGGTCACCTGATGTGACCAATGGGGTACAATTTTGATCGCACCAGAAAGCTGTCCACTGGGTACTACCTGTAAATATCGGATCAGTTCTGTATCCGTATAACTGTCCCGATGCCAGGTTGATCTCTGTGTGCCATATAGTATGATCAGGTCCAGCGACACCATCGTTCCAGTTTGCATATGGATGCATTGCGGTTTGATAGGTGTTGTTACTATCATGGAAGTATCCCGACAGCGCTCCAGACTCTACAAAGTGGCCATTGTACAGGTCCGTTATGCCCACAGGTACGGCAATATACTTATCGCTGCCCGGCAGATTAGGCGCAGATACATATGCCGTTACATGGTCGTAGCTACCTTGGCCAACCTTTGGCAAAATCTGATGAGGAACACCCCCGCCACCATTTTGTATGTAATACTGAACAGCATGCGCCTTAGAAATGTGGTAAGCAGCATCTATCCGGGGTGCAGCATCAGATGGATAAAAGCATGCCTGGGTAGTTGCGCTAACTTGGTGGGCGCAATAAGGAGTTTGGACGTTGGGTGGAAATGGTCCGTTGGCTACGTTCATGACTATACGTTCAATATAGTCAAAGAAGACATTTGGAGTAGGAGAACTTGCATCTGGAACATCGAGGAAAGTTGGTGTACGGCCACTTGTGTCGTTGTACATGCCCGCAGCATTAGCTACAAATTTAGCCATCTGCCCTCGTGTTACAATACCATTTGGTCGAAAGTATGGTAGATTACCAGGAGCAACACACGGCTCACCTGGGCCTCCACAAGGATAGCCACCGATCCCATCATAAACACGAACAGCTTCAATCTCATCATAGAATGTTGTGCCAGGTCCAGCGTCTTGAAAGTGCTGCACACCTGGATTGGGATTCCCCCAGCCAAAGGTTCTAGCAAGTATTTTGCTAAACTGACCTCGATTGATAGGATCTTCTGGGATAAAGCAGGGTGATGGCCTATTGCGATTCGTGCATGTTGTATCGCCATCGTTACCGTATCCGCTAACAGCTCCCGCGTTCACCAGTTGCTGCAAGTCGAAACAAGAATAGGAGTGAGTAGGTACGTCACTGAATCCTGTACACGAACTGCCGGGCGTTGCATGTGCAACCTGTGAGCCGTTCGGACTTCCAAGTATAAGAGCAATGCTTACCGCCACTATTAGCGCTAATATACGCCGAAGCCTACTGTGATGAGCTTTCATTGATTGCTCCCTCCCTCTTTGATATGTGAGCCACTATCGGTAGTTTGTTGGATTAGGAGCTATCATATAAGTAGATGCCGTGGCCGCAGAATAGCCAATCAAGCCATCGCTGCAACTCGGGTGGTGGGGGAACTCTGGACCACCCTCTCCAGTACCGCCATAACATTACCCATGG
>JBBPZG010000139.1:0-2583 GCA_038199095.1 Saccharimonadales bacterium (SeqCode) | reverse complement strand
AATTTTACGGCCAGTCAGGCCAGCGTCACTCTCTGGGCCCGGTATGTGCCAGAGGCCGGTACCGTTAATGATGATGTCTTCGTCTGCTGGCAGCGCAAAATGGTAGCTTTGTAACACAGGTGTGACAATCCGGGCAATGGCATCAGCCCGGACTTGTTCGGCCGTCGTGTCCTCATCGTGAGCGAGCGCCAGGACAAGTTTTTCGACGCCCACAGGTTTTCCGTCCTCATAAGCCACCGTTACCTGGGCCTTACCGTCGGGCCGCAGCCAGGCCAGCTCTTTTTGTTCGCGGGCAGTATCAACCTGTCTGGTTAGGGCGTGGGCCAGCGCAATCGGCAGCGGCATCAGCTCCGGTGTTTCATTGATGGCGAACCCGAACATCATGCCTTGGTCACCGGCGCCGTCCTGGTCAACACCCATGGCGATTTCCGCCGATTGCTGGTGGATGTCATTACTAAATATCGATTCGTCGCTGAAGCCCCACTTAGGTTCGGCATACCCCAGCTGGCGAACCTTCTCGCGCACCACGTGTTCAAAGTCTACCTGGGCGCTAGTCTTAATCTCACCAAACAAACAGATCTGGTTAGCACCAGCCACGGTTTCAATTCCAGCCCGGCTTTGCGGATCCTGGGCGAGCAGGGCATCCAGGATAGCGTCACTAATCGCATCACAAATTTTATCCGGGTGCCCGGCGCAAACCGACTCACTCGTAAATAATGTTTTCATAGCTATGCTCCTCTCTTATTGCGCTACCCGTATTGGCGCATTTGATGTGTCTTTTAGCTCAGAATTTTTGACTTGAAAAACTGTTAAAGCCTCATCGAGCACAGCGAGGATGTCTATGGGGTCCTCAAAGCCGATGCTCAACCGGAAGAAATTATTACTGATCTCAAGCTCGTCGCGCCGGGTTTGGGTTAGACTGCGATGGCTCATGGTGGCAGGATGGGCCAGGATAGTCTCCGGGCTTGCCAGGCTTTCGCCGTATACCACTAGTTTGCTATCCTGCAGGCTTTGCACAAACTTAGCCACGATATCTAGATCGTGCGACTGTAAATCAAAGGCTAAGGCGCCGCCAAAACCATGTTTCATCTGTTTTTTAATAATCTCATGTCCTGGGTGGTCCGGTAAGCCTGGATAGTACACCTGGGCCACCTGACTATGTTTTGATAAATGCTCGGCGACTGTCTGGGCGCTGGCGCTTACCCGGGCCCAGCGCAGTTCCAAAGTCTTGAGTTCCTGTATCACACGGTAGCATTCATCGGGCGATAACACAGCCCCGACGGACCATTGCAACCACGTTAGCCGCTTATACAATTCCTCATTTTTAGTAACTACGGCGCCACCGATAACGTCATTATGACCGGCAAAGTATTTACTTAGGCTATAGATTACCGTTTCGGCGCCACAGGCAAAGGGATCAGTGGTGCACGGCGGCGCAAAGGTCAGGTCTGCGATAAAGCGCAGGCCAAGCTGCCGGGCAATGCTGCCAACCTTTGCCAGATCGATGACGCCTAACTTTGGATTAGTAGGACTCTCGACCCAGATGGCAACCGTGCTGTCTGTTTTGGCTTGCTTGACTGCTTTAATATCCTCGACATCAATGTAAGAAGTTTTGATGCCAAAATCAGCGAATAACTGGTCGAGCAGCCGGATCGTGCCGCCATACAATTCTTTGCAGCAAATGAGGTGGTCACCCGGCTTCAGTGTAAGTAAAAACATAGTCGTGGCCGCATCGCCTGAGCCAAAGACCGCGGCCTGACCATCACCGGCTAGCGCCTCAAGCTTACGCTCCAGAATGCTGCGGGTGGGATTCTTGCCGCGTGAATACTGCCATTTAGATTCCACACCAAAACGCGGCTGTTGGAAGGTTTTGGTACGGACAAGCGGCGGCGCGACCGCTCCCGTGATTGGGTCGGGCGCTTCGCCGGCGTGTACTAACTTTGTGCCGAGGCCGTATTTGCTGGGTTCAGGCATAAAAAAATCCTTCCCCCCGTATATCGAGAAAGGACCGCCCTGCAGCAAATATCTTTTCCCGGGTAACGGGACTAGATGGAGCACCAACATTCTTTTTGCCTGGTTGCTTTATGCACTACGGCTGTTTGGAACAGGTTGCCGGCAGGTCATCGAGCTAGATCTCTCACTGCACTCTGTATATTTATAAATTGTTAATGCTATCAACTATAGCACACGTCTAGCCATCCCCCGCAAATTTTAGTATAATCCCCACCTGTAGCGCATTGCAGCTATCTAGAAAATCATAGATTTTCTAGGCAATTTTGCAAGGCAGAATGGTTTGCAAAATTGGGAGGAGAAGCGTAGCTCTAAATCGAAGCTTTTGCCGCCAGGCAAAACGAGATAGGAGTGTACGCTTGGACGATGGGGATTGGCCAAGTGGTAAGGCAGCGGATTCTGGTTCCGCGATCGGGGGTTCGAATCCCTCATCCCCAGCCAATATTTTTATATCTGAAGAAGTTGATAGACTAAGTGGGACGTTCGAACCGTGAAAGAATTTACGTGTAAAAATACGGATCATAGATCAATATTTATTAAGCCAATAGTGAGAATGTTAACCCGGTAACTATT
>JBBPZG010000138.1:0-5218 GCA_038199095.1 Saccharimonadales bacterium (SeqCode) | reverse complement strand
GGCGACAATGTGCGCATACGCGCGTAAGTCTCCTGCTGGGAACCACGCTGGGCTCTTACCCGGTCTGCCAACGCCTCTTCCTCTGGCGTACTAGCAGCGACTACAGGGCTCTGCATGGCCATAGGGGTCGCCTGGGGGTTATTCATAAACCAGTAGTCGGCGGCTGCCGACTGGTTATCCGTTATCCGTTTTCCGTCACTCGTTGGTCTCCTGGGCTGTGCCGACAGGTCACTGGTCACAGACAACGGATTACTATTCATTTCGTTTATCAGCAATTGCCGGTGCGCCTGGTTAGACTGGGTAATCATCTGGTCAAACTGCTGGGCTATCGGGTTGCTCACCTCATCCAGGATATCATCAGACGCTAGCACTTCGTAACTGGGCACCTCTTGCGGCATTGAGGCGATGTCGATCAACCGGTCCGAATTCAATCCAACCACAGGGTTAGGTTGCTGATAAGTAGTGACATTAACGTTTTTCACCGCCCAGCCACGGCTATCAATCGTATTGGCCAGCGCCTGCAGGCGGCTTTGCACCTCTGTCTGGCTCAGGCCGTCAGTATAAATATGCTCAATCTTCTTTGGCACGGTAATAGTCACCAGCTCCTTCATGCCACTCTGGTCCCACACCCGCTTCCGCGACTTGAACAAAAACCGCAGCTTAGCGAGTGCCCATATCTCAGTCGGCTGGTCACCGCCAAACGGAAATGCAAAGAAGGCAAAAAACAGCGCCGGCGGCAAAAACAGCACCAGCATAAAGGCCGCGCCCTTGGTCGCAACCAAGAAGCAAATATAAAACAAAAATACAGCTACTAGTGCAAAAATAAACTGGCGCAACGAAAGCGGCCCGAGGATATGGTCCTCTGCCTCAATATCTTGCATTAGTTTGTATGTTGCCATGGGCTACGCTAAGTATAACAAATTACTCATTGTTTAACCCCTAGTCCTTTCCGAAAACAGATATTTTAGCGTACTGGGATGCACAATCTTAATTCCTTCGAACTCCTTGAGACTCAGCAGATCTTTATCAAAAACAATAACAAGATCGGCCTTGGCTTCTATGGCGCACTCCAGAATTTTATCGTCATCGGGATCGCGTACAGCCATTATTCGACGAGTGGGATAAACGATCGAGGTCACTTTGCGTATCTGCTGCATGACAGTAACAGCTTGCGGGCGCTCAAAATGGAACTTGCTCTCCAGCTTTTCTTGCACCTCAAGTAATATAGCTTCGGAGGTCCATAGCTCGTAGGTCAAGAATTTAGTGCCGCGCCCTACTAAGTAGCTTCGGGCGTAACCATTTTTGAGTGCCGCGGCTATGTAGAAACCGGTATCAGGTACTAAACTAAGTTTCGGACTTGGCATAGGCAACGATGCCATCTTCAGTCTCTAGCCCGAGCTCTTTCAGTAAAGGCGCAGCTTGCTGCTCCATGTCTTCCAGTGTTTTCTCCAGTCGCATCCGGCTATACATGGCCCGCACCACATCGCTCCGCGACAGCTTGGCGGCTTTAGCCAGGGCTTCAATACCCTCTTGCGTTTCCTGATCCAACGAAAAACTAACAGTCTTCATACTTCAATCCTAACAAAGCCACTATTAATTATCAATAGCAACTCTATTAAGAATATGTAGTGAGCCGTAAATGATATTTAGAAGTGAAGTGCCCGAACAGCAAAACCCCACAGGCACCCAGGGCTATTAGGCGTACGCTATCCCTTGCTCTGAAGCCTTACTGTAGAAGCGTGATGGTTAATGGAGCAACACGCTTATGATATTTTTTGTATAGTTTTTGGTCGAAGGTAATGAATTGCCGGCAGCCGTTTCTTACGGCTACGGCTAATTGGAGGCAGTCCTGAAAGTCTTTGTCGAGGGCAACCGCAGTAGGTTCTTCCCCGGCATACCCCCACGCTACACCACAAGCCTTAAATAACCCTGAACTCCCCCAGCTTTCCAGGGGTAACCCCTGGATCAATTATTCTATCATTACGCTTAGATTGCTAAGTTAGCCGTATTAAGTTATCTGAAATTCTCGCCTCCAGGCCTGCTACCCGGCGGGACGTTAAATCCTGGTGAGCCGGGTGTGGCTAGGCCACCTCCGCCTGGAGCACCTGGGCCAGTTGTGCCCCCTGGGCCTCTAGAGCCACTCCTTCTAGCAGGTTGGTTGGTGGCGGCTACATTGATTAGGTTGTCAATACTTTGGGTGACTTTACCCGAGGCACCAGATTGTGAGCCGGCGATTGGAGTTTCTCCCTCTTCTCCGGCTAAAGCGTAACTGCCGCCCATTTGCGCCCGCATATTTAAAGAGTTAGCTGTAGCCTGGACGTTCGCAACAATCTGTCTAGCATCTTCTGTATTTGCAACTGCTTTGACACCAGCATTACCAGCTGAAGGCGCAGCAAAACGAGCCAAGTCGGCTTGAGCAGCCTGCCTCTGAGTAGCCGTTGCGTTCGCATCATTAGCCGCTAAGTATGCCTGGGCATGCTGATAATCATTGGTCAAGCTATTTACAGTTGAAGTGCGCATATTACTAAGCGAATAATTGCCAACATTTTCAGCGACTTCCCGAGTAAAGGCTCGGCTATCACGCTCATAGGTTCCGCTGTCTGGTTTAAAACTCTCATGCTTAAGCTCTCGGCGCGTCTGTGCATGGCTAAACCCAGCACCTTTCCATGTACCACCCCCTGCGGCGCTCAGCCACGGGCTTTCTTGCGTATTCCTGACATTGGCTTCACGTATCTGACCAAGCTCGTAGTCGTCCCCAGCCTTACCTATTTCATATGTTAGACCGGCTTGATAGTAAGATGAATCGTGAGCCATGGAACTTTTTGCTTTCCGCATTTCAAACTCTGAAAACTGGGGGGATTGTTGACCTATAACCATGCCATCATTGCCTTCACGGGCTGTCGTGCCAAACCAACCTGTCTTCACATTGCCACCCTTGTCTCTGTATTGACGTTTACTGGCAAACATCGCCCTAACCGTACTGTCATCACCAGTAGCAATCTGCGCCTGGACTACATCGGAAGCATCTTTGTTTTTTATCGAACGCCTAAGTTGATAGTTCCCCAGACCGGCTACCGACGCCAATCCGCCACCCGCTATCCTCCCAAAAGGAGTTTTTCGATTCTTTTGCATAGAAATGCCCGTGTTGACCGCTCTTTCTCTCTGCGAGAGCGTACGGTTTGCCAGCTTACGCTTGGTCATATTTCGCCAGCTGGTCTGATCATTAGCGTTACCCTTAATGGCTTCATGACCACGCTGCCGGTAATTAGTAGCTACGCCATGCAGCCTACCGAGGGCACCCCCAGCTATACGGAAGCTATAGGGTATTAAGAATAGAGGGACAAGGAGCGCGACAACTGACAAAAGCTGTGCAAATACTTGGGGTACGCTGGTACTCGAATTAATTGTTACGGACAGTACATTCGCCAAAGCAAATATGCCTGCAATAATCGGGAAAACCAAGAGCGTCCTCAGTAATAACTCCCACCATTTCCGGAAGTATTGCTCAGTATTGGGTAAGCAGTAAAGGGCAAAGGCGATTGGTGAGGAAAGTATTAAGAAGATGATGAGGCCTTGTCTGACAAGTAAAGTCACGAGGACGGCAATAAAAGTGAGGAATGCGGGTATTAGGATAAACAAGAATAAGAATTCCAACAAGGGGCCCAGTGCAAGCGCTGCCCAAATACCGCCCGCTGCAAGTGCACCCACACCAAGATCTCCGGTTGCGCCACTAATGCTAAGCTTAAACCCACCTGGAATATTTTTAAATGGCGCTTCAATTAAGGCGCTTAAACCGTAGCCTAGAATATTGGTAATATCTACGGCTAAAGCGACAATATAGATCGATAGGTTGATAAATATTGCCGCGATAAGAAGACGCGGGAGTATCTTTTTGGCAGCGTAGGCATCGATCATCCCCCCTCCGATAGATTCGCCAAAGACAATCACCAGAAGCGCTATCACCAAGAAGACATCACCGTAAATCCTGAAGTTAGACCATATTGCATAAGTATGAGTCGGATCCTTATCAGGGTGAGCTAGCTCGATAGGATTGGTTTTAAGCAATGGCTGAACTAGATTACTGTAAATGCCGTCCACTGCTTTTGCCAAGCCCTCGATGATCGGGCAAAAAATCCACGACAACGAGAAGCCGCTTGCATCGCAGCTTGGTACTGTGCTGCTGTTGTTGCTCGAAGGTGTGTTTGCAGCAGCTGGACTGGCCGCTATTTGCTGGGATGAATTTTTTACATTGTGCTTTTTATCACTTACACCTGCACCATAACCCTGTTTGCACTGAATAGGAAAGATAATAACCTTACCGTTGTCGCAAATGCTTTCACTTTTGCCTTTATATCCATTAACATAACCAGTTATGCAATCATCTATCTCTGCTGGCGTACCAGAACCGACGAGTTGTGCGCAGACAGTGTTTGTCTTACCAAAAGCCCCAATTTGATTATCCGTTAAGTTTCCTGTAGGCGCGGGCTTGGCTCCTTGCTTGTCTGCAGTTTTTCTATCCGCTTGCCCGGCTTTATAGCCAGCTTGACAGGCGGCGGTACCAATCCCGAAGTTATTGCAATATTTCAGCATTGTGTCCTTGTTGGCATTCGGATTTTTATAGCCAGTTAGATAGCCTTTTCCACAGGTGGGTAACAACCTAGGATCACTTTCATAACTAATGTCTTGTTTACAAGCAGCACTTGCCTCGCCCTGCCTAGTAAGGGCTGCATCACTTGGTATGGCAGCCGATGCTTTTAGGGGTGCTAGCAGAGATGCGCCGGCCGTACTAATTAATAGTCCTACAACTACAATTGCACAAAGGGAAAGACGGCTTACTACACTTTGGATGGCAAATCTGTTTTTTCCACGCTGTTTCATTTTGGTGCTACTTTACCAGAAGTATACCACAAGCATTATTAGCTATAAAAGTTTTAATATTGTACACTGCAGTTGATTTTTGCATGCTTGTGCTGCATAATTTCTTTTATAGTTTTAACATAAAGCAAAAATAAAATGATTAGCAGCATAAAAAAAGTACTTCGACCCACGTTCCTATTTTTAGTTTTGCTAGTTGTGGCTACACTGAGCGCCCCTGCTACAAGCTATGCGGCATCTACCAAGGGGTGTAAGGGCCTAGATCCCAAAACGGCCGATCCACATACTCTACAAGCCTGCAACGACGCAGCAAGTAGTAATAGCAAAAATAAATGCGGTGCTG
>JBBPZG010000137.1:0-3065 GCA_038199095.1 Saccharimonadales bacterium (SeqCode) | reverse complement strand
TCCCTAAAACCCTTCATCAGCGGCACATGGGTAATAATCCAAGAAGTAAAACCTCCAAAAACAGGCGAATTAACTCCTAAAGCCATTACCAGCCCGATTAACCCGGCTATTCCCAGCGAAACTGCCACCAGTGAACGCCGCTGCCACTGCTGCCACAGCCCCAAAACCACCAGCATACCCAGCAGCGCGAAGCCCCCGTACCAGATAAACAAATTATGATTAGGCATAGCGTAGCGATGGAAAGGTTCCAGCCAGAACCCGTACAGGCTCACCACGTTAAAGAACAATCCGGCATGCGGGTTATAGGCAGTGTTAAAAGCACTAAAATCACCGCTGCCTATCCCATCTATAGTATGGATGATCGGCGAGTGCCCGCTCGCAATACCAGCCAGCCAGTAACTGTTCAGCAGCAGCACGCCGGACAATACCATCCCGGCGGCAGTAAACATACGCTGGTAATAATGCTTCGTGGGTGATTGGGCCAGCAAATAAACAAAGAACATAATAATCCCCAGTAAGGCCGCCATCACCAAAATATGGACAGATACCAGGGCAATGGCGGTATACCACAACACAACCCTAAAAGCCCCAATACGATTAGGCCGGCTATACAAACCCACCAAAGCTTTAACCAAAAACGGCAGCAACGCATAACCAAAAAGTACCAGATACTGCCCGGCCATCCACCGTTCGTAGGTAAACGGATTGATGGTATAGAACAACCCGGCAAAAGCCTTCGGCCAGACCGACTCGGTATCAATAAGCCTATACGCCCCAAGCCCGCACAGCAGCAGTATAATAAATATAACGGCCTTCCCTACCACCTCGCCAGAAACAACAAAATTAAGAAGATGCAGAAGCCATTCAAATAAATATGTGTTAGAAACAGCAGCAGGCGCCGGCAGCTTCGGCGTAAACACCATGTCCAGCGTCAGCACATAGCCGCGCAGCAGCATCGGCCCCATTATTAATACAGCCAGTAGCGAATACCACCCTACTTCCGGGTGCCGCGCCACTACCCTGCCTATCTTCCTAACGCCGTCCAACATACCGCCATCCCTTAAAATGCTCCCGTTTAGGCAAATAACCCCTAACTAAATACCCCACACACCCCACCAGCGTAACACCGCTAACAACCAACCCCACATAAAAGTACCTCTGAGGTGTGTATTCTGCTATTAAATTCACTGAATGATTACTAAATTCCTTAGGTAGCTTACCGGGGCTTATAACCCAACCATTTGCATAACCATTAATTACCTTGTGATCACTTTCAGGAAGAGCCCAACTAATCTCTTTACCCTTTTGATTAGTAGTAATAAGGCGAGCTTTCCAAAGTGGATGATAAGATTCCTGAAGTATAATCATACTTGGCTTTAGTCTCTGAGCATAAATGGAAAACTTTGTTGGATTTATCTGTTTGTAGCGTAAATTTAGTTTGCTCAAGTTAGTTTGATCCGTTTTCATCAAGGAGTAGTTATCCATAACCTTGTTCTCGATTTCGTAAACACCTATGTCAGTATAATCCACTACCGATTTAGAGGTTGTGGAAGGGGCATATAAATATATAGAAAGAGATTGAGAAGACTGGCCCGGATTGAACCACGATCTGTATTTATGCCAATTAGTGTCTTGAGATTTGAGAACGCCCTTTTTTATGCACTTGCTACCATTATAGATGCAATAAGATGCTTGTTTACCATTTAGCACTCTGTAATTAAGTGAAACTTCATAGTCCCTTTTGCTACTAAAGTTTTTGAATGAGGAAGAAGATATACAAGCGTTTGCGTTTTGTGAAGAAAGGCGTATTGCTTTACCCTGCGAACCCATGCCATTTATCAGTTTTTGGCTTACGACTGAAGTTGCCAACTCATCTGAGCAGTTGCCAGCTTTTGTTGACCATGATCCGTCATTGAAAGATCCATTCTCGACAATGTTGTTTTTATCGATTAACAGATCCGAACTCACCTTTAAACTATCGCTTAAGGCAAGATACAATGGAGTACCCGAATTATTATTGTTTAAAGTTATGCTCATAGAATCAGGGTTTTGATTCAATTTAGTGATTTTTACATTGTCGTAAAGGGCTTGAGTTTCTTTAAAGTTACCCTTGTTTGCGTAAAAGTATAAAATAAGTTGTTTTGTTGCCTTATCGGTAGTTATTACGGTGTTTTCAGTTTGCCACTTTTTGCTGCGCATAAGCGAAGTGTACTTTAAGCATCCTTTTCCGTCCCATGCACAATATGCTGGTGCAGAACCTTTTATATTTTTGTAATCAAAGCTAATTAAATAAGTTGCTCCTGGGACGAAGTTTGTAAGTGACGGTGAATAATTGCATGCTGAATCGCCAGAGCTTTGTAATAAAAGCGCGTTTGAACCATCTGACCTGTCTGAATGTGTGATTTTTGAGCTAATTGCAGGAGTATGGGTGACTTTATTACAGTCGTAAACCTGTCTGTTCCACGGCCCTGATTCAAACGACCCATTAGGCAAAAGATTTTCTTGGTTATTGGACAGGGAGTCAACATCTATTTTAATTGGTTGATTGTTAACAATCTCAGCTGAATCTAAATTCTTCCATTGAGGTGTTGGCGCTAAGTAGTAAGAAGAATTTGACAGAGTAATTGTGATCGGTTTCTCAGGAGCATTTACTCGTATTTCTTTTGACGATCGATTGCTATTATTAGCTGCGGTATGTCCGTTAAAGCTTATCGAACCATCGATATTTTGAAAACTTATTAAATAACTGCCGGAACTATATTTGTACTTTATCCTATAAGATGAAACCTCCGGTTTTATCTTCTTAACCAGATAATTTGAGTGTGCAGGCACAGCTTTTACATCTTCAACAAGATTGTTAGAAATTCTTGAACCATTTTCTTGAAAGAGTCGTGCGTAATAGTCCGTGTTTGTGGTGTTATATGTCTTTGAGCCAGCTTCATTATTATTTATTAGAAACGATAATTTTTGATCACGACCCGGGTATACATCAAAAATATCTTCTGAGCTCCTAAGGTCATTTGTTTGAACAATCCTGGACGGACTATAAACCTTTGCGTATTTCT
>JBBPZG010000136.1:0-2710 GCA_038199095.1 Saccharimonadales bacterium (SeqCode) | reverse complement strand
TGTCATAGCGAAACTTTAGCAGCTGCCTTGATTTCTCATCTGTTTTATCGGCTTTCAGTCGTAGCCGTAGCTACGAACTGAAAACGAAAAACAGATGAGAAGTGGCAGACCTGAAGTTTTTAGCTGACAGATAGATGTGGATTTGCTCTTAGTGAGGACTTTTTATTTGTTAAGCTATAGATGTGATAATTGTTGGGATTGATGAAGTAGGCAGAGGCTGCTGGGCGGGGCCAGTAGTGGCAGGCGCTGTCATCCTCCAGCAACCTATTGCTGGCTTAAAAGACTCCAAAAAGCTAAGCAAGCTCATGCGTCTGCGCCTATCCGAAACTATTCTTGGGCAGGCTCTCGCTGTGGGCCTCGGCTGGGTAGGCGCGGCCACTATTGACAAGGTGGGTATTAGCACTGCTGTCAAGATGGCTATGCAGCAGGCCTTAGACCAGATTACTGTTAGCTATGACCAGATTATTATTGATGGGCATTTGAATTTTTTGAATGATAATCCAAAGAGTACCGCGCTTATAAAAGCCGATGATACTATCCCGACTGTCAGCGCGGCCAGTATTGTTGCCAAGGTTGCCCGTGATGCATATATGACGGAAATTGCGGAAACGACTCACCCCCAGTACGGTTTTGACCGGCACGTGGGCTACGGGACGGCTTTGCACTTGGCGATGTTGCGTGAACACGGCATAAGTAATCTGCACCGGCGTTCATATAAGCCTGTAAAAGCCCTGCTATAATTCGGTGAGTATATGAATGATTTGAAAGCCGGGGTTTATAAACACTACACAGGTCTGCTTGTTTTGGTGTTTGGCGTGGCCAGGCACAGTGAGACAGAGGAAAAGCTCGTAGCTTATGTGCCGCTGGGCGTGAATGACAAGCCCCGGATTACGGTGCGGCCTTACACTATGTTTTTCGAGGTAGTAAGTATTAACAGAGAAGAAAAACGGCGCTTCGCTTATGTAGGCGAAAAGGTCGACGCTGACACCGCGGCACTTTACGATAAATTTTCGGGCTATAGCGGGAGCGACCGTGTCGACGACTAATACTGGCCGCAAGGCGGAGCGGGCGGCCGTGGTGTATTTAGAGATGCGCGGTTTTACCATCCTCGAGCAAAATTGGCGCCGGCCACGGGCAGAGATCGATATCGTGGCTAAAAAAGACGGTATTGTGCATTTTGTAGAAGTAAAGTACCGGCACGACGACCGGCAGGGCGGTGGCTTGGAAGCAATTACGGCTAGCAAACTGAAGCAAATGCGCCGCGGTGCCGCGCTGTGGGTCGAGGAAACGAAGTGGCAAGGGCAATACATGCTCTCGGCCATCGAAATTGCCGGCGACAGCTTTGCCATACTGGGCTTTATCGAAAACGCTTTTTAGTCTTTATCCAGAAGAATATGAGTAGTCTACTGTTTGGCGAGCCAGGTTTTGACGGCGGCTTCGTTGCGGGCGCGCCAGGCGGCGCGGCTGGCAATTTCCTGCTCGGCAAGGGTAATGTTACGGGCGATAGCGACGATTGATTTTTTGGCTTCGAAGAACGCTGTGAACTCTTTTAGCTCGGCATCCGTACTAAACACGCCGCCGCAGAAGCGGGCAAAGTAGCCGAAGCTTTTATCGCTCGAAAATTCCTCTTGCACCCAGTCCCAATTTGTCTGCAGCCATTGCCAGGCGCTAGCCCGGGCGTGGCGGTTGCGCAGCAGCCAGGCATACCAGTGCATCATGTCCTGGCGGCGGATGGTATCGGTCTTTAGAAGCCCCAGCAGCTTTTCATAGCGCTCCGGTGCCTTAACGGATGTAAGGCCGCTGGCAATCTCGTCCTTTTCATCAGCACTATTAATTGTTTCGTATAATTTGAGTAACTTATCAAAGTCAGCCTGGCTGCCGTAGCGGGCCCCGCAGAAGTACACGATGGTCCGTGTGCTGGCACTTAAGTCGCTTGGCTTAGTAAAGTCTTTAAACCGGCGTAAACCTTCATCAATGACGCTTTTGGCCTTGGCGCCGGCGGCCAGTGAAATAGTTAAGCCTCTGAGCCGCAGGGTCTGTGCTGAATCGCCGGCTTTGTCGTCCCAGCCTAGTCCTTCGGCGATGCTGAGTACGAGGCGTTCTACCAGGGCATCGAGCTGCTTTTCGCTCTCCGGTGCGGTTTCTACAAGCCGCCGGGTCTCGGCAATACTCAGTGCCAGTAAGCCCCAAACAGTTTCACTGGATTCACCTTCGTAAGCACTTAGTAAATCTAACAGTTCTGTGGTCGAACTGACGCCGCCGCGCTGCAGCATGATGTAATTATCGAGCAGCAATAAACGGTCTAGCGCGTCAACTTCGTGACGCTTGATGCCATTCACGATGTGCTGCAGATGGCTAGCCTGCTGGTAGTGGGGTAAGAAGTAACTGTGGCCGTCGTGGTTGAGCAATAGCGGCAGTTCATCATTTTCGGGTTCGACTGAAATAGTTGCTTTAGGCTTGGTAAGGGCTGTTTCGCCCATCGGTTTCGTAGCTGCCAACGGCACTTGCCAAGGTTCGCTGTCGTCGGATTTGGCAGCTGGATCACTCAAAAAGCGCTTTTGCTCCAGCTTGAGTTCGCTGGCGCCGGGCTGCCAATCGACACTAACCAGCGGATAACCCGGCTTATTCAGCCATTTTTGCATAAAGCTGTTAATATCCTGCTGGCTCGAGGCACTTAAGGCTTCCCACAAGTCACTAGCTTCGGTGTTGC
>JBBPZG010000135.1:0-4441 GCA_038199095.1 Saccharimonadales bacterium (SeqCode) | reverse complement strand
TGCAACAGCTACAAAAAGATATGAAACAAGTCTCTAACACCCTTGATACTATTAAGCACAGTTCGGCTAGCCCGCCGATGGCAGTGCGCTACTACAAAGGCATTGCCGGTGCCCGCCAATTGATTTGGAACACGCTGAAAGCAAGCGATACAGTGCAAGTGTATAGTGCCTGGGGACGAGGTTCATTTGTAGGTATGAAGTTTTATAAAAGTTTTGTCGCTGAATCATATATACGAAACATCAAGGAGCGCGTATTGGTGAATCCTAGAGGTCAAGTATTAGACTCGATCAAAACTTATGCCGGTGCTGATCATTCCAGAACAAAAATAGAAGATATACGCGCCTTAGATGAAAGCCAAATCAACATAATTGGGGAAACCTTTCTTTATAACGATGTATATGCACAGGTATATTTGCAAAATGGCGAAATCAACGGTTTCGAAGTTGAAAGTAAGCTATTCCAACAGAGCCAATCCTCAATTTTTACTACGCTTTGGGAAATGGGGTGTCCTGTCAGCGATCTGCTATAAGTCAAGCGCGGGCTAGATTTTTAGGGCGGATTAGGTGGCTATAGCTGTTTTTGAAATCTGTCTGTAATTGGCCGTCCTGCAGTTCCACGCGGGAGACTCCTGCTTGGGCTACCAATATTTCACCCACCAGGTGGAATTTCTGGGTGAGCTTGGAAAATGGCGTAGCGCCGTATTTTGCGATTTCATAATGCCTGGCGCTGAAGGTATCGCGGGTGGATAGCTGAACAAACGAGCCATCCTCCAGCGGCAAGTTAAAACGCTGCCGTGGCGTTATACAAAACTTCTGGTTAATATCCTGCATGGTCAGGCGACCAGCTTCAACGGCGCCCAGCAGTAATGGCAGCATAACCGTATGATTGGTCACACCATATGTTGGCCTGCCGCCGATTTTATCGGCTGGGCGGTGCGGTGCGCAGTCACTGGCGAAGATGTCGATATCGTTAATATGCTTCCACAGAAACTCTATGTCTGCTTGTGTTTTTAGCCCGGGTTTCATGCAACCGTGTGGACCAATTTCTAAACGCGCCTCGTCAGTTAAAAATAGGTGGTGTGGAGTTACTTCACAGGTAACATTCATGTCATTTTGTTTTGCCCACAGAACTGCTTCCATTTCCTGCCGAGAGGATACATGGGCAATGTGGATCGGTATTTCTTTACCTCTAGGCATACTCAACCCGTCTTTCAGCAATTCGTAAGCATCATTGCCTTCAACGTGACAAACTGAAGGCTTTTCTGGGTTTTGGTCGTGCCATAATTTTATTAGCCTTGCGCCATGCCGGACACCAACATTGTTGCCCCCGGTCGTATCGGCAAAATAAAACTTCACACTCGTACACTCATCACGGACACTAGCAAAGAGCTGGCTCAGTTTATCTTCAACTAATTGTTCCTGCTTCTCGTCTTTAAAAATGGCCGCCGGGTCAATACCGAAGTGTATGGCGGTAGGCGTAACCGCCTGGCTGTTAATGGCTTGCTCCATAGTAATAACACGGTCAAGCGTAGCAATCGGGTGTTGCACTAACTCGGTTCTCTCAGGTAAGTGAGCGGCAACATCATACCTGCGCACCGCTTCGTTGGGCATGGCAATAATCGCTGTTATACCCGATGCAAGTGCCACAGTGGTGTAGTCCCATAAGCCAGCTTTACCTTCATGCCCATTGTTAACCGGCACAAAGTCATCATAAGTCAAAGCGTCTAAGGCTCTCGGATGCGTGTGCACATCGATCGGGCCAGGCGACATATGCCAACGGTACTCGTTTATTTGTTCTAGGATCATGCTCTGACTATACGAAGCGCAGCCTTCTCAAGCAAGCATGAGCATTTCTGGGGTGAGCGTGCGTTATACTAAGCATATGCAGGAAGTGTCCGCAGATTTACTTGAACAAGCTACGCAGGTTTTGGAGATGAATAGCCGGGAGGATTATACGCAGCCGGCGCATGGGTTATACCCGCATCAGTGGTTGTGGGACAGTTGTTTTATTGCCATCGGGCTTCGGCACCTGAATGTACCGCGGGCCCAGGCTGAGCTCGTGAGTCTGTTACGGGGGCAGTGGCATAACGGTATGCTGCCGAATATTATTTTTCGTAATGACAAACAATACCAGACAGACCGCAACCTGTGGCGCAGCTGGCTGAACCCATTTGCCCCGGATGATGTGACGACTACCGGTATAACCCAACCGCCAATGCTGACCGAGGCAGTCGTGCAGGTGGGCAAAAAGCTGGCCTGGCCGGAGCGCCGCAGCTGGTACCGCCGCATGTACCCGGCGCTAGTGGCCTATCATGAATGGCTCTACCGGGAGCGTGATCCGCACCAGGAAGGCTTAGTGCTCCAGATTCATCCCTGGGAAACCGGTCTAGACAATACACCGCCCTGGATGGCCGAAATGCATGAGCACCAACTACCTTTTTACATAAGGACAATTGAGCGCTTGAGGCTTGATACATTCATTAATCTGTTCCGTCGTGATACCAAGTCAGTACCCCTGGATGAGCGCTTTTCGGCTATCGAAGCAATTGCGCTGTTCGATACGCAGTTACGTTTACGGCGTAAAGCTTATGACATCGATAAAATTCTCGACCGCTCCTTATTTGCAATTGAAGATTTGAACTTCAATAGCATCTTCATCCGGGCTAATAGCCACCTGCGGGAGATTGCTAAAAGCTTGCGTGAAGAATTGCCTGGCGGGCTGGAAAAACGCATGAAGCAGACTGAAAAAGCTCTAGAGCAGCTCTGGGATCCATACTCAAACCAGTATTACTCGCGTGACTTTGTAACGCACCGCTTATTAAAAGTACCGAGCATTGCCACCCTCCTGCCGTTGTATGCCGGCTCGATTAGCAAAGAACGGGCTGGACAGTTAGTCAAACTACTCGAGAATGAAGAAGCCTTTGGCCCTGCCTACCCAGTGCCAAGTGTGCCCCTCAACTCTTTCTGGTTCCACCCAAAGCTCTACTGGCAGGGCCCGACTTGGGTCAATATGAACTGGCTGATCATTGATGGACTTAAGCGTTACGGCTTTAAAGACCACGCGGCAGCACTCACAGAAAGCACGCTCGAGATGGTTGCCAAAAACGGCTGTGCCGAATACTTTGATCCGCTCACCGGCAAAGCCGCCGGCGCTGGCAACTTCTCTTGGACTGCCGCCCTCGCCATCGACCTCCTAAATAAGTAGCGCTCATTGACACTGTATGGTATAATTTAGACTTTAGAGGAGTCCTATGCCTTGGGCAGGAGAAAGTTTAGCATCACCCGAATCTGTGGCACTGCAGACTTTTCGGCAGTACAGCATAGATGTTAAAGCACGGCTGAACGAAGCTGATTATACTTTAGGTGAAGGGCTTGGGTTGATTGCGGATTTAGGAAGAGTCAATGATCAACTAACTGAACTAGGTCGACCCGATCTGGTAATCGGTGAGCGGGCTAAGCTCGCAGTTGTCACTAATCCGGGTGACGTGACATCGCTAGCATGCAACAACTTCTCTCCTGATTTTGTAATGCGCACTGGTGTTCGGAAAACAGACGAATGGGACTGGCGCAGCGATAAACCTGAGTACGAGGCGATCCCGCCGACTCACGAAGATCTTATGGCCTTAAAGCACGCCCCTAAGCTAGAAGATTATGATGACATTGGGAAACATTGGAAAGAGTTCCCAATCCTTAAAGACGCGAACCATTCCGTAAAGCCAGTCTTCATACGCATGCTATTATTGTTCCCTGATTTTACCAGCCGGTTAGTAAGGGACATGAGTCAACCCGAAAATCAAAACAAATTTCGCGCTTTTGAGCCTGAACTTTACGTGGCTTACCAACTGATGTCCAGATTAGTGGACATAACCGATATAAGTGTTACTAACGAAAATGGCTCGGTAAAAAGCAGCTACTTATTCATATAAATTCACACGTCGTCGGCTTGGGGCCGGTCGAGAAGGAGAGGGTCGACGCCTGGCGTGGTGTCGGCGATTTTGACGACGTCTTTGTCGATCTTTTTGAGTTCTTTATGGGCGGTGTTGTAATGATTGACGGTCGTGCCGAGGGAGTTGCCGAGTTTTTGCATGTAGGTTTCGTAGGTGGTGATGTGGCGGCTCAGTTCCCCGACGCGTAGCTGGATATCCTTGGCCTGTTCTTCTATCTGTAAGCTTCTCAGGCCTTGGAGGACAGTCTGCAAGTAAGCCATAAAGGTGGTTGGGCTGACAATGATGACATGCTTGTCACGGAAGGCATATTCGATCAAGTCACGGGCCGAGGTATTTGATAGGCCGACTTTATTGATCAGTAAGTCGTAATAAATGGCTTCGCTGGGGATGAACATAAAAGCGTAGTCCAGCGTGCCTTCGCTCGGCCGGATATATTTAGCGGTTTCATCGATGCGCTTTTTGAGGTCTTCTTTAAACAATTTGCCTAGGCCGTC
>JBBPZG010000134.1:0-3755 GCA_038199095.1 Saccharimonadales bacterium (SeqCode) | reverse complement strand
TAATCAATGTCAGCGCGCAGGGTGTGCAGTGGTACCGAACCAGCAACTTCTTTTTCACGTCGGGACATTTCCGCGCCGTTTAAGCGGCCGGCAACTTCGATACGGATACCTTTGGCTCCCGCGCGCATGGTGGCAGCAGCAGTGGATTTGATAGCCCGCCGGAAACTCATGCGGCGTTCTAGCTGGTGGGCAATATTCTCGGCAACCAGTTTGGCGTACATGTCGGCTTTCTTAACTTCTTCGATATTTACGCGAACTGGGGTTTTGTAAATTTTTTCAATGGAGGCTTTTAATTCAGTGGCACCGACACCGCCACGTCCGATGACCACACCGGCTTTAGCAGTAGCGATCGTCACGGTTACTAGGTTTGGTGTGCGGCTAATATCAACTTTATTGATAGCGGCGCGGCTGCCAAGCTTTTTAGTAATCATGCGGCGTACTTCTAAGTCGGCCTTTAGGAAGCTAGCGTAATCACGTTTGTCTACGAACCATTTACTACGCCAGTCCTTATTGACCTGGAGGCGCATACTGATAGGATTTACTTTTTGACCCATTATAGGCTCCCTTCGGTCGCAATAGCTAGAAATTGGGAATTAGGAACTGGCGCGGCTATGCCGCCTGTGCTGCGAATGCCAGTTTCAAATTCCCAGTTTCCAGTTGCTAATTCTTTCATAATGCTTCCTCTTTCTTAACAGCAGTTTTAGTCGGGGGCTTCTTAACTTCACGCATTTCGCCGTCAATTATTACGCGGATGTGGCTGGACTTCTTCTGGAATGGCAGCGCGCGGCCATGGGCTGCCGGGCGGAAACGCTTAATGCGGGGGCCTGGGGTCACACTGATCTCGGTGATCTGTAAAGTAGCAGGTTTGTAGCCATGGTTATGGTCGGCATTGGCCTTGGCGCTGGCAATTACCTTCTTGACGGCCAACGCGCTGCGGCGGGGTGTATGGCTCAGGATAGTCAAAGCATCCTCCACGCTGCGGCCGCGAACTAGAGCCGCTACCACAGCGACTTTGCGTGGGCTCATCTGGACTCCTCGGGCGACTGCTTTAACTGCCATTACGAACTCCCTCCGGGAGATAAAGTTATCTGTTGTCTGTTGTCTGTTATCTGTACGTTCACTGAGCTGACAGACAACCGGTCACAGATTACTGAATACTGACGTGGAGCGAAGCGGAACATCACTTATTTACCTTTCGCTAACTTACCGCCATGATTGCGGAACTTACGCGTCGGAGAAAATTCACCGAGCTTATGCCCAACCATATTCTCTGTGACAAATACGGGCACATGAACTTTGCCGTTATGCACGGCAATCGTCTTACCAACAAACTCCGGCGCAATCGTACTAGCCCGGGCCCAGGTCTTTACAATAGTACGGTCATTATCACCAAGCGCATTCACTTTCTTTGCCAGCTTGAAATCTATAAATGGACCTTTCTTCAATGAACGACTCATAGTACATGCTCCTTAAGCCTAGTATTAACTCTATACACGGCTTCCTGTTCTTGCATACTGCCAAGCTGAAGCCCATCCGAAAAAGTACCAGGCGCACCAGGTTGATCAGATATCCTATGTACATCTTCTATTAGTGTCTGCTCGATACTGTCTCTTAAATCACGGTTAAAAACATTCGCTGTTATTAAACCCCCGCATTGGTTTCCAAGTTCACGAATCTGCTTCCAAGCTTTTGCATCAGAAGCATCTTTTATCATCATTGCTGCACCATCGGAAAATTCGATTGAATCTGGTACAGGAGGCCATTCTCTAAACTTCAACATGATTATTTCCTCTTTCCCTGGTGGCGTGAACGGACGATAAATTGGCTGGTGTTCTTGCGGCGGCGGGTTTTGAAGCCGAGAGTCTTCTGGCCCCAAGGCGTCTTAGGTGCGGAACCGTGGTTCTTGCCACCGCCGATACCATGACGGCCGCCGTCACCACCGCCATGCGGGTGATCGGCGGCATTCATAACTACACCGCGCACGCCGGGGCGTTTGCCAAGGTGGCGGTTGCGGCCGGCTTTGCCGATCTTGACGTTCTGGTGCTGTTCGTTGCCGATAACTCCTAGCGAGGCCGTGCAGTTTTCATTAATCAAGCGGACTTCGCTACTGGGCAGGCGAACTTGGGCATAGCCGTTGTCGCGGCCCATCAGCTGGGCGCTGTTGCCGGCGCTACGGACCATTTGGGCACCGCCGCCGACTTTTAGTTCAATCGCGTGGATGGTGCTGCCAATTGGCAAGTTCTTTAATGCCTTGCGGTTGCCGGTTTCCACACTGGCTTCTTCACCGCTCGTAACGGTCTGGCCGACCTTCATACCCTGGGCAGCCAAGATATAGTGGTACGTACCATTAGACTCTTTGATGCGGGCGATGCGGGCGCTGCGGTTAGGATCGTACTCGATGTGCTCAATAACCGCAGACACGCCTTCGGCAAGCTTGAAGTTCATAATGCGATAAAACTTGCGGGCACCGCCGCCTTTGTGCCTGGTAGTAATACGCCCCTGGTTGTTGCGACCATTACCACGACGCTTAGCGACGAGTAATGAACGCAAAGGCTTCTTGGTGGTAATGCCAGAAAAATCCTGGCTAGTCATGCCACGGCGGCCAGGAGTAGTCGGATTGTACGTTTTTATGCTCATCGTCCACTCCATTCCGATGGAGCCGAGTCACGAGGCAAGAGGCAAGAGGCACGAACAGCCTGGCGACTGTGAACCGCACATTCGTGACTCGTGACTCGTGACTCGTGACTCATATTATTGTTCATGCCTCTTCCTTTTTGCGGCGCAGGCCGCGGCGGGCTGGCTTAGCAGCCTTTTCGGCCTGCTTAGCTGCAGCTTTATCGACCTTTTCCTGAACCGCTTGTTCTTTCTGCTCTTCTTCCTCGATAGCGTTGAAGAACGGCAGGCTATAGCCTTCGGCCAGGGTAACATAAGCTTTCTTAATATCACTGCGGCTGCCTTCGGCATTCTTCATGCGCTTGCCGGTCAGGCTGACAATGCGCTTGGCTTTGCCCGGGATATTGGTCGTATTGACTTCGCGCACTTTGACTTCAAACTGGGCTTCGACGGCGCGGGCGATACTGTGCTTATTGACAGCCCGCTCGACATCAAACACATAGACGCGCTTTTCTGCCAAAGCATACGTCTTTTCGTTCAGGCGGGGACGGAGGGCTATGGTTTTGCTCATTTTGCGCTCCCTCCGGTCACTGAAGTTATCTGTAGTCTGTTATCTGTTATCTGTACGTTCATTGAGCTGACAGATAATTGGTCACGGATTACAGAATACTGGTGTGGAGCGAAGCGGAACATTACTTCGCCTCCTTACTTAGCCAGTCGGTGGTTTGGGCTAAGGCGGCTTGGGTAAAGATGATCTTATCGGCATTCAGCACATCATATACATTGACGTAGTGGCTGCTGACAAGTATCAAGCCCTGGATATTACGGCAGGCTCGTGTGAGTTCAGGTGTCTTATGCTCCACCACCATCAGCACGGTACGGTTAGCCTCAATCTTGAGCAATAACTTGCTGAGTTCGCCAGTCTTGCCTTCTTTAGAACTAAGGTCTTCAATGACAGCTACTTTGTTAGCTTCATTAGCTACGCTCAGTGCTTGACGTGTAGCCAACCGCTTAGCTTTCACATTCATCTGCTTACTGTAATTTTCTTCGCCAGTTGGACCAAAGGTGATACCGCCACCGCGCCAAATAGGCACGCGTGAAGAACCAAAACGGGCACGGCCAGTGCCTTTTTGCTTCCAAGG
>JBBPZG010000133.1:0-5019 GCA_038199095.1 Saccharimonadales bacterium (SeqCode) | reverse complement strand
TGGGTCGTGTGGGCTCCATGGCGATACTTACTCACCACCCAAGCATGCCCTACGCCTTACGCTGACACAAGACCTTGTGTCAGCTCCAGGGAACCATTCATCCCCGGGCTAAAGCCCGGCGGCTTTCTGGCACGCGAGTAAAATCTAGATTTACACATATATTTATCTATAAAGCACGTGGAATCCGTCGTCGCATTACTCCTTTGGGATAATAAGCTCCAGTGCTCGATGCAAGCACCTGTGCGCTTCACTTATTATCGAATCACCCGCTTCGCTCAGCGTGCTTCGGAATCACAAGCCCACAAAAATATAAGGGCCTGTGCTAGACAGACCTTCATATTTTGGCAGGGGCACGTGGAATCGAACCACGATCTAAGGTTTTGGAGACCTTTATACTAACCGTTGTACTATGCCCCTTCGTCAGAACGTACACCATTACCTCGTTTTGCCCAGCGGCAAAAGCTTCGGCTTATGGTTACGTTCTTCCTCTCAATTTCGCAAACAGTCGCCTACAGCTCCTTGGTTTTCGAAATTGGCTGAGCGCATGAACATCATACGTAAAATTTAGGGAATTGTCATCTGTTTTTACTTTTCATGTGGGGCAAAATCTGCTATACCTTATAGATATGGCGAAAATATTTCCGACTAAGCCGTTCCTCTTGTTGTTGTATGGGTTCCCAGGGGCCGGCAAGACTTATTTTGCCCGGCAATTCTGCGAAAACGTCCAAGCGGCACACTTGCAATCCGATCGTATCCGCGGCGAATTATTTGAAAAACCGCGTTACGACACCCAGGAAAATGACGTCGTTGAGCAATTAATGAACTACATGGCCGAGGAATTCTTATCAGCCGGCCTCAGTGTGGTCTATGACGTCAATGCCATACGTGCCAAACAGCGTCATGAATTAAGAGCGCGGGCCCGCAAATGCCACACCCAGCCAGTGCTGGTGTGGTTTCAGCTCGACCCTGAGACGGCGTTTGTGCGTAATGCTAAGCGCGACCGCCGGCGGGCAGATGATAAATATGCTGCGCATTGGGACAGAGCCAGTTTTGACAAAATGCTCAGCCATATGCAGAACCCGGTGCCAAGCGAAGATTATGCTGTTATCAGCGGCAAGCACCTGTACAACATGCAGCAAAGCGCAGTAATTAGTAAGCTGCGTGATATGGGGGTCTTGAATACTGATGACACAAATTCACGCGTGATTAAGCCCGGCCTCGTCAATCTAGTCCCGAACAGCCAAGGCCGGGTAGACTTAACTCGCCGCAATATCTCTATAAGGTAGGCCGGGGGCAAGAGTTTTTAGCTCTTAGAATTACATCCAAACTGTCCCCTCACTGTCATCCTGAATTTATTTCAGGATCTATACCGCAAAGTGGGTTCGCAGGGATCCTGAAGTAAATTTAGGATGACAAATAAAGATTACATAGATCAAGCTCTAAGAACCAAGCCCCCAGCCTAAGAACTAGGAAGATAACATGGCATTCAAAGAGTTTAAGCTCGATGAGCAAGTAACCATAAAGATTTATAAACGCAAGGCTAGCCGTAGTCTTCGCTTAAGTGTTGCTGCAGACGGACAGATTAAGGTCAGTATTCCTACCTGGACGCCGTATCAGGCTGGCTTAAGTTTTGCCCGCTCACGTTATGACTGGATTAAGCTGCACCAACGGCCCTCACACCTCCTTGTCAATGGACAACAGATTGGTAAAGCCCACCACTTGCAGCTATTACCTATTGTAGGCGCGCAAAAGGTAACCTCACGCACAGCCCCTTCAGAAATCATCGTAAAATACCCCTCGCAGCTAGGCGCATACGAACCTGCGGTACAAAACGCAGCCTCAAAGGCCAGTGTCCGCGCCCTGCGAGCCCAAGCCGAACAACTTTTGCCACAGCGCTTAGCTGCCTTAGCCCGGAACCATGATTTTAGTTACAGCAGTGTCAGTGTTAAGCTGCTCAAAAGCCGTTGGGGCAGCTGTGACCAACACGGCGCCATCACGCTTAATTTGTATCTTATGCAGCTGCCTTGGGACTGTATAGACTATGTATTGCTACACGAGCTAACCCACACCAGAGTCCTTCATCACGGCCCAGCTTTTTGGCAAGTAATGCGTAGTCTGGTGCCCAATCTGCCAGCGCTACGAAAAGCTATGCGCTCACATCAACCGGTATTGCTTACACCGGGCACTTAAATATGCCATAATGCTCACATATGACGCTTGCGTTTAAATCAAAAGCCGGTGAGCAGCTTGAGCACCAGCGCCTTACCAGTCTTATTAACAGTATGGCTGATGCCGTTATTGCCGTGGATGAACAGATACAGATCGTGCTGTATAACGCCGCGGCTCTGAACATCTTTGATGTCAATACCATTAAAGAGGGCAGCCGTCTGTCCAATCTCTTTAAACCAATCAACGCCGACAACCAAGCCGTTGATATCACCAGTCTGATTTTGAATACGGACGTGCCTATAACAAACCGGGATTTGCGCATGAGATACGAAGATGGCAGCGCGATTAACCTCTATATTAGTATCGCTCCGGTCCGGTTGGGTTACCGAGAGCAAGGCCAGAGCGGTTACGTGTTGTTATTTAGGGATATTACTCGTGAAAAATCTCTGGAAGAAGAGCGTGACGAATTCATCAGTGTAGTTAGCCACGAGCTGCGCACGCCGATTGCCATCTCGGAAGGTAATATCAGCAATGCTCAGTATGTTGCCGAAAAAGAAGGCGACATAAACGTTATCAAACAAGCGCTTAAGGAAGCCCACAACCAGGTGTTATTCCTAGCCGACATGATTAACGACTTGTCAACCCTCAGCCGGGCTGAACGGGGCGTGCTGGAAGTTACTGTGGAACCGGTTAACATTCATGACTTAATACAGGAACTGGCAAATAATTATACGTCGCAGGCCAGTGCCAAAGGCCTTCAGCTGGAAACCGAGCTTGACCCTAAGCTTGAACTACTCCATTCCAGCAAGCTCTACGTGCGGGAAATCCTTCAGAATTTCATTACAAATGCCATAAAATACACCGCCAAAGGCCGGATTACAATTCAAGCTAAGACTGATCCTAAAGGCGTCCGCTTTATTGTGCAAGATACCGGAATCGGCATTAGCAAAGCCGACCAGGAGCGGGTGTTTGACAAATTCTTCCGATCCGAAGATTATCGCACCCGTGAAGCCAACGGCACCGGCCTGGGCCTTTACGTTACGATGAAGCTTACTCGCCTCATCCACGCCGAAATCGAGCTAAAAAGTGAACTTGACGAGGGTTCATCTTTTACAATCTTTATCCCGAATTTAAAGTAGAAAAATATAATTAATAGTGTATAATCATTTAAATTAACTGGGAATTACTGATGCAACTTACAGAAGATTCGAAGCCTACGCAGGAGCAATTGTTCAGTCTGCAAACAGCAGTTTTAGTGCATGATGTGGTCGCTCCTCCATGGTTTGACGAAAGACGCTTGAGAAGTAAAGAGCTAGTAGCGCGATCATTACAGGGTGGCAATACGGGCGACGATGTCGAAATTGAAGACATGGTGCTAGCCTCTACACTGCGAGCAAACGATAAACGTGTAATATGGCTCTCAACGTGGCGAGACGTATATACGCGGGCAATAGATAAACACACAATAATGGTTATAGATCCACCTGTGAACCGAAAAATACGAACTCTGCTGCCTCGAGAAGACTATGAATTATTTGAAGACGCGGCTAGTAAGTTACACATAGAACAATTTAATGCACCAGCTGTGGCTAAGCTCGGAGTTATGGCACTTCAGGAAATTATAGGTACTGCTGAAATTTATACAATGAATGACGCACTGGATGAGCTTCAGGGTTTATGACAAACCAGGTAATTTTGTGATGACCTGCATAACAGGTATACAGACATTGCGGCCTTTCCAGATGACTTCCCTAAATTCGTACTGATACATTGAGTAGTTGAGTAGGCCTACGTCATAGAGGGCGGCTAACGGAAGGAGCCACAAGCTGCGCCACAAGAACTTGTGATAGGTGAAATTTGTAATAATCACGTACATGGCTATCACTAATACTGTAGCTATGCCGAAGAGCACTGTTAACTGCCACCATTGGCTAACTAGCGCACTCAAGAATAGGCAAATAGGACCGGCCAGTATCAAGATTTCGGCCACGCTAACCACTGCTACTAGTTCCGGACGCCCGTGAAGCTGCGGGTAACGTGTGCGGATAGCTGTAGCTTGTTGCTCTTCGAAACTCTTATTACACAAAAGACCCAGCGAGCTATCGGAGCGCATGAAACTGTAGCTATCCTGATTAGCCGCACAGTGACGTGCCAGGTAGCGTTCAGGCTGGCTGCTGCGGGTTACCGCCTCAAAGCCGCCAGCAGCTTCAAGCGCTTCGCGGCTGATTGCCCAGTATGTACTAAGGACAGGCGGCCGCTCTAACAGACGGCGTGGTAAGGCTAGCTCCCAGGCGTAACGGCTAGGCTGTACAAAACTGGCCTCCAATTTACTGAGCGGCGGCACAGTATTACGGGGCATGATGCTAATCATTTGCTTTTCTTTTTGCAACATTGTTTCGACAATAATGCGCAGGCTGTGCGGCTCAAACCGGGCGTCCACGCCGCAAAATACCAATAATTCACTATTAGCTTCGTCAAATAACTGCTTGTAGGCGTAGTTTTTGGCGAGCCAATTCTCGGGCGGCACCTTACCGGCGATAAAACGGACGCCATGATGGGCGAAGTCGCGGATGATTTCTGAAGTGCGTTTGTTTTGCGAGCAGTCATCGAGCACTAATATCTCTAATTTTAGATAGTCGCTGTTAATAAGACTCTGCAGACAGGCCTCTAGAGCGTCTGTCTCATTACGAGCCGGAATAGCTACGCTTAGAGATGGCAGATCCCGGCTGGCAAAGCCTGCGGTTAAAGCAGGCAGCTTCGTGGTGCGGCGGTGACGAATAGTGGATGCAAGCAAAATGATAGCGGCAAGTATCTGCAAAATTGTTACGGTATACCAATACACCATGGGGG
>JBBPZG010000132.1:0-3622 GCA_038199095.1 Saccharimonadales bacterium (SeqCode) | reverse complement strand
TTGGGCAAGTAAGCCGAGCAGTAAATGCTCAGTGCCTACGTAGGCACTGCCGAAGCTGCGTGCTATGGCGTCAGCGTGCTTCAGCGACTGCAGCGCATTATTAGTTAAATGATTTAAAAATTCTTGAAAATCCGGGGAGTTAGGCATCATAGTTTTCGTACCACCTTTCCTGCTTAGCTTCACAATGTGCATATAAAACGACTTTGCTCGGTCTGCTCTTCTCGTTGTCCCAGCGAAGGCTGGGATCCAATCAATTGAGTGCGCCTACAGCGCTCTTTATACTGATTAGTTTCCAGCCGGAACCTGTGCTGAATTTGATTCAGTACTGGAATGACGGCCGCTAAGCTCCACTTTTACTTAGAACAATAGCCTACTACCATAATAGCACTTAGCACTCTCACGTCAAGAGTGCTAATTCATGTCTGGAAAAACAATTTGGCTGCCCTCCACTGTTTCACAACTAGTAATAGCAAGATATAGATACGTATGCTCCTTACAATAACCTTTTGTCTCCCACCAATCCGCGGCTTCATATTGACCCATCTCCCTTAATGTGTCTATAGCAGTAACTGCATTAACCTTCCAAACCGGTTTGCTTTCTACGACTTCATTTGTAGGAGTTTCTCTTAAGCCAAGCAGAGGTATAACAGGCTGAGCATCAAACTCTACACAGAGCCATGCTTGCCTGACCCATTCAGGTGGATTACTGCCAGGGTCACTTGTCACAATTACCCTAAAGCTTTCTTCTTTACCTTCTTCATATGGAAATTGAGAGAATTCACTCATAACAATTTTTACCTTTACTTAGTTGCTATCATCGCTAGGAGTATTAGAGCCCGCGTGTTCTTCAATAGCTTCGAGAAGTGAGTTTTCAAGCTCACTTTTTTTCTTGAGCTTGGGCTGCTTAGGGAGATCGGTGGTTTCGACTTTGCCCTCTGCTGCTTCGGCAGGCTTTTCGGCTGTGGTTTCGGTAGCTGCGCCAACGCGTTCTGCCTCAATATCTAATTCATAACCAGCCAGTTTGCTCGCTAAGCGAACATTCTGGCCGCTTTTGCCGATGGCAATGCTGAGCTGGTCTTCGGGTACGATCACTTTGGCCTTTTGGTTTTTTTCGTCCACAACGACTTTAGCGACCTTAGTAGGGCTTAAAGCGTTGGTTATATACTCCACGAGGTTGTCACTCCAGACGATGATGTCGATCTTTTCCTGTTCGCCGACTTCGCTGACGACGGCATTCACGCGGGTACCGTGGCCACCTACAAAAGTTCCGACTGGGTCCACGCCAGGCACATTGCTGGCTACGGCTATCTTGCTGCGCACACCGGCTTCACGGGCGATGCCCTTGATCTCCACGGCACCGTTTTCCATCTCTGGCACCTCGGCACGGAAGAGCCACTCAATAAACTCTTTATTGCCGCGCGAGACAACTAACTGAGGGCCGCGAAAACCACGCTCTACATCTTTCAGAAAGACTTTTAGGCGCTGACCAGGGTAATACCGTTCACCTTGTATTTGCTCGCTGCGCGGCATAATGCCTTGAGCCTTACCAAGATCAATCCGGCAGATATTGCCTTCTACCCGGGCAACAGTCGCATTAATAACGGTACCAATCTTATCCTCATACTCTGTTAGAACAATCTCACGTTCGGCTTCGCGCAAACGCTGAAGGATCACCTGCTTAGCTGTCTGAGCAGCCACCCGGCCGAAGCTCTCGGCTTTCTGATGAATCTCAATAGTTTCGTCGATCTTGGCGTTTTTGCGCATTACTTGGGCATCGCCCAGGCTAATCTCATAGGCCGGATCACCCACACGCTCAACAATATCTTTCGTTACATACACATCAATATCACCGGTGTTCAGATTCATAGCTACCCGGACTTCCTGCTCGCGCTCTCCATAATCCCGCCGATATGCGGCGGCCAGCGCTTGCTCCACTACTTCTTTTACTGAATCCTCCGGCAAATTCTTTTCCTCCGCAATCGTCCTGATGGCGACAGCCAGTTGTTTCATATCCAAGTCCATATCAGACTCCCCTCTCGTCGTCCCAGCGAAGGCTGGGATCCAATCAATTAATGTTCTTTTGTGTCTCTCAAGAAAAAAGCCGACCACTTCGGCCGGACAATAACTTCATTATATGAGCTACGGCAGCCGAAGTCAAACGTGCCATTAAGATGACAAGTCAGGCGGCCGTTGTTACACTGAATGTCATGGGTAAAAAAGTTACGAGGTTGTTTGAACAGTTCCAGCCGGCGCAGTACGGCTTAGCTCTTGATATTGATCCGGAGGCCATGAAATTCCGAGGCACGGTAATGGTGCGCGGCAAAAAAGTTGGCCGGCCGTCGGAACGGATCACCTTTCATCAAAAGGGTTTGAAGGTTACTAAGGCTACGCTTACGAAGCACGACAAAAAGGGTGACCAGACCTTAGGAGTCGCCCGGATTAATAACCAGGATAGCTTTGACGAGGTCCGCTTGCATGCTGAGGGTATGGTTTATCCGGGCGAATATACGGTAACTATGGACTTTGAAGGTACGATTACCCGGCCAATGAACGGTATCTATCCCTGTTTCTTCAAGCATGACGGCCAAGACAAAAAGCTGATTGCCACGCAGTTCGAGAGCCATCACGCCCGTGAGGCCTTCCCCTGTATCGACGAGCCAGAAGCCAAAGCCACGTTTGACCTGACGCTGATTACTCCCGAAGGTGGCACTGTTTTGGCTAATACTCCAGTGCGGGAGCAAAAGCAGTATGCTAGTGAGCTAGTTAGCTCGTCCGCTAATAAGACAACTGATGGCACCAGCTCACCAGCTCACCAGCGCACAATTACTTCTTTTGAAACAACACCGAAGATGTCGACCTACCTGCTAGCTTTTGTGTATGGCGAACTTGGCTATAAAGAAGCTAAAACAAAAGACGGCGTAGTGATCCGTACCTATGCCACACCAGATAATGTTGCACTGACTGATCATGGTTTGCAGGTGGCGGTAAGGTCATTAGAGTTCTTTAGTGAATATTTTAATCTTCCTTATCCTTTGGAGAAACTCGATATGGTTGCCCTGCCCGACTTCAGCAGCGGCGCCATGGAAAACTGGGGACTCGTCACCTACCGCGAGACAGCCATGTTGGCTGATCCTAAACACACCAGTATTGAGAGCAAACAGATGGTAGCCCTAGTGATCGCCCACGAACTCAGCCACCAGTGGTTCGGCAATTTAGTGACTATGAAGTGGTGGGACGATCTGTGGCTCAACGAAAGTTTCGCTAATATGATGGAGTACCGGGCTGTAGACGCATTGTACCCGGAGTGGCAAGTTTGGGAACAATTCGTTAGCCACGAAACGGCCAGCGCTAAGCGGCGGGATAGCCTAGCCGACGTGCAATCTATCCATACCGACGTTAATCATCCGGACGAAATCAGCACCCTGTTTGATCCTTCGATCGTTTACGCCAAAGGAGGCTCGGTACTCTATATGCTGCTGAATTATATCGGCGAAGATGCCTTCCGCGAGGGCTTACAAACATACTTTAAGAAACACGCCTACAGCAACACCGAAGCTAGTGACTTGTGGGAAGCCTTAAGTGCCTCGAGCCAGCAGGATATTAACAGCTTTATGCAAAAATG
>JBBPZG010000131.1:0-2801 GCA_038199095.1 Saccharimonadales bacterium (SeqCode) | reverse complement strand
GAAACTGTTACCGCCCAGACGGCCGTGGTGATGTTTCTGGCACTCGCTACTCGTACCATTTATAGCGATGGCCTGGAAGTGACGCACAATCAAGCGGGCTTCACGCTCAATTTTACCCAGGCTTCCAGTCACAAAGAACCAATGTCTGTCGGTAGACTTGGTATGAGTTATGAACAGGCGCAACAAGTAACCCACAATCTCCAGCAAGCCCTCCTAAAGGCTAAGTACCTGCCTGGTCCTAAAGTGCTGCCTCCGGGAAACACAACCAGTCAAGTCTGAGGGCTTTACTAACGTTAAAAGAAGTGTCTAATTGTATCCCCTCGTCACTTTACCTATCACGCTGCCCACCGCGTAAAACCTGATTCTCAAAACCTCTCGGTCATTCCCCATTTGATAATGTTGCGAGCTGCATTCATACATAGGTCTCTGTTTCTGCAGAGATAAGGGAGACGGGTTTAAAAGCAGGTTGTAATCATTTTGAGTTAGAAAATCTGTAGTTATATTAGACCGGACATGAGCGCGCCGGTTGACAGATGAGCACTCTGTTTGGCATAAGTCTATTGAACCCATTTCAAAACCCGCTTTCAGCCGAAAATGCCAGATCTTCGAGCGAAAAAGTTTTAGTGGAAGGAAACGTAACTGAAGTTACGTTGACGAGCGATAGAGCTTTTGCAGCCGGAGAGGTGGTGTTTTCTAGGCGAAATGGAGTTTTGAAATGGGTTCTATAAGTATACTTTTTCAACCAAACGCAACTGGTGTATACCTCAGGAACTGTAAGAAATCTTACAGCAAAATTCAAATAATATGCATATGCTTTATCGGTAACAACAATACAAAAATAGGAACTAGCTATGACAATCGAAAAAATGATGCAGGACCTGCATGCTTTGGCCCAGCAAAACAAGAGCCAGACACCATCGCAAACCCGGCGCAAAGTCAAAAAATCTTAAGTAAGATTTACACCACTTATTTACGCCTAGAGTTCTGCTTTACTAAGGCGTCTAAACGGCTGCTAAACTCTTCGATGGCATCTTTGTCATCGGTGAGCATAGCCACTGTTAGTTTGCTCCAGGTAACGAGCTCCGGTAAATCCTTAGTAGTAATCTGCTCGGGTGCTTTATGCAAGTGATTATTAATCAGCCGGCCGACGAAGCGCGGTGCGGCGGGCCCAAAGTAGTCTTCGGCAATGTCGATGACGGTTTCGTATAGCGTTAATTCGCCAACCATCAGAGTTCCTCGATCCTTTTGAGTTTTTTGGCGCCATTGGCGATAAAGACGTAGCCAATAGCAATGACAATCAACAGCATATAGATGATAAGTAGTAATAAGCCCAGGCTGGCGCGCCCGAGCATGCTTGACAAGGACTGTAGGCTACGCAGCACTACTACTGCTACTACAACGCTACCAATACCCCTGGCCAAATTATTAAGGGCGCTTTGGTAAATGCTACCCTTGATCCTTTTGCGGTACAGATATATATTCTGCATTGCCTGGATGCCGAGGAACCACATTATGAGCCGTGGTATAATCACGGTCAACACTAGCAGCCAGTCTGGTTGGTAATAAGATGCGACGGGCGCAGAGTGGGTTGGTACCTGCCTGGCCGGGTCATGAAGTACTAATAGTAAGTAGAGTGCCGATAAGCCGATAAATACTAATGTCGTTTTTTGAAACGATGGCTGACGGACTACTTTTATCAGGGAAAGTAACTTTTTACTACCGCTATGGATAATCACAAAGGCCGGAAAGAGCAAAACGATATTAAGGTAATTGTTGAGCCAAACCATGCTTGCGGTCGCGCCGGGATGTAAATTATAGATATGAGTGGTGAACCCGGCTATCACGGCTGAAAGAGGCAGCCAGAGTGCCAGCCACAGAACGCCTATAGAAATAGTGGCAAAGGCTGCCCCATCCTTGCTATCTTTGATTGACTCGGTATAGTCACGCAGCCGCAGATAGCCAATTAGGGCGATAAACCAAATGATTAGGTAAGGGATAGCGATAGTGAGGCCCAATTCGTGGGCGTGGGCGACGGTTAAATGGTATTTTTCTAGTGAAGTTTTATCCGGCTTGGTAAGCAGTGACTGTAGCAAGTAAATAATCGAAAACAGTATAAATAAACCAGAAATTTTTTTATGCCGAAGCAGAATCAAAGTTTGTACCTCTTTTATAGTGAAGCAGGAATTATAGCGCTAAAGGCAGTCGTTGTCACTAAAATTTACTACAGGTTTGCCGTACCGCTACCTTGCCTTGGTTGGAGGTGATATCCAGCGGATTCATAGGATGAACTAAGAGGGTGCAGCCCTAAAGGCAGCGGCTAACGGCTAGGGAAAAAAGTCAGCTCAACCTGCCTGTCTCTTGGGCCATCGAGTTCTATGAGCACAATCCGCTGCCAGGTGCCGAGCTGTAGCTTACCGCTCTGGTAGGGGGCGATCAAATTAGGGCCAATAATTGATGACCATAAATGGTCAGGGAAATGCCCCGGGTCGTGCGGGTGCCGCCACTGCTTATTTGGCGTCATAGTCTCAAGGGCGTCCAATAAGTCCTGGTCAGTACCCGGATCCAAATCGGCGGTAGTAATGGCAGCCGTCGTGTGTTTAACAAAAATACTTACCAATCCATTGCCTTGCAGCTCGTGCTCCACCTGCTCGGTAATGTCGACTACCTGGCGCTTTTTGTTGGTACTAACAGTCATATAAACCCATTTCAAAACAACCTTCTGGCCAGAAACTGGCCCTTTTCGGCCACAAAAGCTGAACTGCTCGTCACCGTAACACCATGTGGAGTTTACCCCGGGCTTG
>JBBPZG010000130.1:0-11493 GCA_038199095.1 Saccharimonadales bacterium (SeqCode) | reverse complement strand
ATACTACTGGATGGGCGGGCTGGAAGTTACCAACCACCCCGAAGAAGGCACCGACGTGGCCGCCATCGAAGAAGGCTACGTCTCCGTCACCCCCATCCACCTCGACCTCACCAACCACCTCCTGCTCGAAACCCTGCGCGCCTGGGACTTGCGGTTCTAGCGATGAGTCGAAAGTTGAAAGTTCAAAGCTGAAAGTAGGGGATAGTGGTTAGTGGTTAGTGGTTAGTGGTTAGTGGTTAGTGACAAGTTTAGAACAGCTACCTCTCCGCGTCATCCCGGCCCCAGCCTTCGCTGGGGTAAACTCCAGCCGGAACCTAGTCAATCATGTTATCCTCCGGAGCGTAAGCGGAGGAGGATGCCTATTGTCCGCATTAAAGGAAAACTGATTAAATAACAGCTGCTTTGTAAGCCGCGTGAACAAAAGCAATATAGAAGTGGGTAGCCGCTTGGAGAGCCGGATACAAAACAGCTGGTATTTAATCAGTTTTCCTCCAATGCGGAGAAAAGGCATCCCGCTTCGCGGGATACATGATTGATTGGTTCCCAGCCGGAGTTTACCCCAGCGAAGGCTGGGGCCGGGATGACGCGGAGAGGGTAGCTGTTCTAAACTAACCACTAACCACTGCTAAGAACCAAGAACACCCGCCTAGAACTAAATACCAGTTAACTTTTTCACAGCTAAACGTAAGCTTGATGGTTTATCATAACCGTATCTGAGGTACTTCGGCGTGTGCCAAATATCAGTAATATCATCTCGGGTAAAAGGAGGCTAGTATGGCAGGAACAGCAAAGGGCGGCCGGTTGGCAGCTCAAAAGAACAAGAAGAAGCACGGTTCGGACTTTTACGCACGCATTGGGCGCATGGGAGGCCAACGCGGTACGACCGGCGGTTTTGCGGCCGGTACCGAAGGCCGTAAGCGGGCCAGCCAATACGGCGCCATCGGCGGTTCAATTTCTCGTCGCTCTTAAGGCGGCCTTTTATCTTGGCACATTTTGAGTGAAAAGCTGCGCGCTTCGTTACACCGTACCTAAGTACGGTTCCGCTCAGTGCTCACTTTTCATCTTAAACTGTACTCAAGCTAAAAACCCGTACTCATTTACTCCTTTCAAGCTTTAAGCCATATAGTTTATGGGTTAAAGCCTTTGGACTACCGCTTAACAAGTAAGTTGTGTAAGCGTCAGCTTATTGACTTGTTAGCAATAGCGTGATATCATTAGCTAGATTTCGATAGAAATAAGAGGGTTTTCCTGGTAACGGGAAAGCCCTTTTTTATTTCTCTTGGGAGGCTAAGTAACTAATGGGAGAACCTCACATGGCAGGAACGAAAGCAGGCGGCCAGGCCGCAGCAGCAACCAACAAAAACAAGTATGGCAGCGATTTTTACGCAAAGATCGGTGCCAAGGGCGGCAAACTTGGCCGCACCGGTGGATTCTTTGCCAACCGTGACCTGGCCCGCCAGGCCGGCGCCAAGGGTGGCCGTATTTCGCGCCGCACCAGCAAAAAAGTCTAGAACAGAGAATAGATCTTAGTTCTTGGTTCTTAGTAAATCCCCGCTTTTAAGCGGGGATTTTTGAGCATTAACAATTTACTTGCACTAGATTGGAGCGTAAGTTAAAAACATGTCAGAAAAGATGCCTAGTCTAACAGTTTACCGCCCAGTCATTAATATAGAAGAACACCACATCGCTGCCATTCAAAAGGAATTAGCTAAACTTGAGCAGCTAGGCTTAAGAGACATACATAAATCATTCGTACCCCCGGCTAACCTTAAGGCTTCCTTGCTAAAGCCAAATGACTTATTACAGTTTTACTATAGTTTAGAACGGTCACTTAATGAGCCAGCCAGAGATAAATTAATTGACGCTATTTTTAATGAGCTGCCAGAAACTGCTACCGAGTCAGTAACAGTACCGAATGCTGGTAAAGACGTGCACAATTATACGTTGAAGCGGGGCAATAGGGCCTCTAAAGGGGTATTGATGGTCGGTGATGCTTCTGTGCTTTCCGGAGAACGGGCTGCTATCAAGAGTTCAATACAAGATTTTGAACATGACAGCACGCTTCCAACTACAGGCATGTGGGTTAAAAATGAGCCTATCGGTGTAGTACAAATTGCCAATGCCGATAATTTGGCCAGGAAAAAGGTACTGATGTACGCTAGTGCGTTGCTGAGCCGGCTGGACATACTACCCGATCCTATAAAGCTAGGGGCAGTAGTTATTGATCCAGTAAATTAGGATCATTGTGTAAGTGGAAGACAGTGGAAGACTGGGCGACGTTTTTGGTGGTGCGGTAGGCCCGGCCGAAGCGGCTGCGGCTAACCCGCCAGACGGTATGGCAGTTGAAGCAGCGGTAATGGATATAATCGTCCTGCTGCAGGCATTTGGTGGTGCAAGTGGGGCAGATGCTGCGCTTGTAGAGCCAGTCGCGGTAAGTGTCCAGGCAGTCCTCGATATGGTCCTGGTCGATCTTTGTACCTAGACTAACAGCGAGTTCGCGCGCTCGTTCCCAGGCAGCGAGTTCCAGCCGCAGTAATTCAAAATCGGCCTTATAGTTCTGGTGTCCCAGCAAGGCATGACCGGTTTCGTGCAGTAACGCCCAGCCGGCCTTAGCGCCACGGGCCGATTGCTTATAAAATATTTCACCGCTTTCCGGCGACCAGCAAAACTGGTTGCCGGCTCTAAACCTCAGGTCAGGGAAGCGAATCTGGAGTTTATCGAGTAATGCCTGCATGCCGCCTCCGCCGTGATAACAATAAGCAGTCAACAATGAGCAATGAACGGCTCGTAAGCCTGAGTGCCCAGCGGGTAGCCAGAGCGTCCGCACGTAAAGGCTGTTTATTGTTTACTGTTGATTGTTTATTCGTTGCCATACACCTGTTTCGCTAAATCATAGCAGCCGAAGATAACGGCTTCCTCGGGGCGCTGTGCCTGACGCAGTTCGGGTAGCTTGACGAGGGGCATAGGATACTTCTCGATCTCGGCCTTCAGCAATTTGCCGTAACGGTCAAAGTAGGTGCCGACGCTGCCGCCAATTACGATGACTTCCGGCTCAGCCAGGGCGATTATCTGGATCAGACCTTTGGCTATGTCGCAAGCGATGGCCTGCCAGGTGGTTTCGTCGGTAATATCCTGAGCCATTTTGCCGTAGCGCTCCACAATCGCGTGGCCAGAAGCAAAACTTTCCCAAGGAACCATCTGACCCTCGTGCTCGACTAACAAGGCGCGGCCACCGCCGTCCCCCACATTTAAGTCAATCTTACCGTCGACCACTAGCCCAATGCCAATACCCGTACTTACTGTTATATATAGCACCTTTTGGAATTGGCCTTGGAGAAGCATGGCTTCTGATAGACCGGCTAGCTTGGCGTCATTTTCGACCACAAAATGGCAGTGAAAGAGGTTCTCCAGGTCGGCTTTGATGGGCACGTTCTGCCACGGTAAATTACCGAAGTTAACGCCGATGCCGTGCTCACGGTCGATGGTAACCGCCGGTATGGCAACGCCTCCAGCCGTAAAATTAGAAGTCCGGAAACCGCTAAGCGTAGTGCGTAAATGCCCTAGGAACTCGCCGTAGTTCTGTGAGGTAGGAAATTTGGCCTGCTCGGCAATTCCGGCCTGCTCATCGAGCACTGCGACCAAGGTTTTAGTACCGCCAATGTCTACCCCCACGTACATGGTGCCAGTGTAGCACTTCGTGAGTAGACTAGCCTATAGCAATCCCAAAACAAAACCTACATTTTCTACCGCGCCTCGCCGGCCAAAAAACCGCTTTCCTCTCTCACCGTATCTACGGATATGCTTCGTTCGAAAAAGCGACTTTTTGACTCGACGATGCATCGCTATAAATTTATAGGTTTTGTTTTGGAATTGCTATAGCAGTTTGACGTGAGTGCCGCCTTGGGATGCAAGTTTTTTATCAAATGTGACAAGCTGGTTTTTGAAGGCTCTTGTTTCGGTGGCCGCGTAGCAATCAATAATAGATAAGGCCGGCCGCTGCGCATAGAGCTCCAGCACTTCTGGCAAAAACCAGCTGTATACCATGCTAGGTAAACCTAGAACCCGAATCAGTAAGCCATGGATACTAGTGCGGGGTAGACCGATTAACTTTTCGAGAACAAAGACAACTTCGGTAAATACCGTATCGGTAATGTAGGCCTGGTTGCGCTCAATCACTTGGACGGCCTGCTGTTTCTGAATCAGATTGTCGTTGAGTAGTAAACGAAGGATTACATTGGTATCGAGACTAGTCATCGCACCCGCCGGCCCTGCTCATCATAACTTGAAGTCCAAGCTTTGGCTGCGGCTTCGCGCAGGGCATCGCCGCTCAAGCCCTTAAGATGTTCCGGGATGTTTTTGATAACTTTATCACGATAGGCTTCGAACTCTTCCATGGTCGTACCAGAATCGAGTACGATGTTGCCGGTTTTGGATAGCCGTAAGGAAAGGCGTTGACCGGTTTTTAGGCCGAGAGCTTTACGCAGAGGGGCGGCAATGGTTATCGTTCCTTTGCTAGTCATTTTAGTTGAATAGATCATGTAATACATTTTAGGAAATGTATTACATTTTGTCAATTTCTTACATTATCGTATATATATGGCCGATCCTTTACTCACAAGGGTTTTTTCGCTATAATGATAGGTAATCTTACGTTCAGCAAACTAACTGGTGGTAGGTGAAAAGCGGAAGTTTTAATCGAAAACTTTAGTTTGCTGGCGGAGAATCATAGAACCTTCAAATTTTAGTGCAGGTCGGGATGAAGGCTGTGCACCGAAGCGGAGCGTACTACTGTACGTGAGCATCGGAGCACAAGCATTCGCCCGAAATGTGCAAAGTTTGAAGGTTCTAAATACACGATGAAGGAGGCATGTAAGATATGCCAACGAAAGCACTAACTATGGACGAACTGCTAGCCGGCAGCGACATCCAGGGATTAAATACCGGCGAAGTTGTCGAAGGACAGGTCACCGCTGTAAAGAAGAACGAAGTCTGGGTAGACCTGGGCGCCCGCGGCGTCGGGGTAATCATGCGCCGCGAGATTGGCTATGGCCAGAATATAGAAGAAGGCCAGGCCGTCACCGTCAGCGTCATCGATCCGGAAATGGATGAGGGTCACGCCTTGCTCAGCATGAAGCGCGCCGTCAAGGACCGCGGCTGGGATGAACTCCAGCGTGTCCACGAAGCCAATGAAATCGTCGAGGTTGTACCATATGACGCCAACCGCGGCGGCTTGCTGGTAGAGTTACAAGGTATCCGCGGCTTCCTGCCCGTATCGCAGCTGGCCGCCGGCCACTATCCACGCGTTTCCGGTGCTGATAAGGACGAAATTTTACAGAAGCTGAATGCCCTAACTAATAAACCGCTGCGCGTCCGCGTACTCGACGTCAGCCGCAAGGACAACAAGCTTATCTTTTCCGAAAAAGAAGCCGTCAAAGACGACATGCAAGCCCGCTTCTCTGAGCTGAAAGTCGGTGACGAAGTCGAGGGCGTCGTAACCGGTGTGATCGACTTTGGCGCCTTCGTGAATGTCGATGGCATCGAAGGCCTGATCCACATCTCGGAAATTTCCTGGGAGCGCGTCGACAACCCGCGCAACTATGTCAAAGTCGGCGAAGACGTCAAAGCTAAGATTATCGCTATCGATAAAGACCGCCTTAGCCTCAGCCTCAAGCAAATGACCGAGGACCCGTGGCTGGAGCAGGTCAAAGCCTTTAAAAAGGGCGATACCGTCGAAGGTAAAGTCACCCGCATTACGCCGTTTGGCGCCTTCGTACAGATCAGCCCGAGCGTCGAGGCCCTGGTCCACGTGTCCGAAATGAGTGATGACGAAACGGTTGACCCGGAAAAGCTGTTTCAACTGAACGAAAAGAAGCAGTTCAAGGTTCTGGATATCGATACCGAAAACCGCAAGATTGCCTTATCGTTGAAAGACGCTAAGGCTAAGAAGTAGGAATGTAGCATGAAACATGTGACATGTAGCATAGATGTAGCAAGTAGCATGTATCAGGTAATTAACCAATTGAACAATTACCTGCGACATGACACATGCAACATCTCTGCAACATGCTCCATGCAACATGAAACATACCAGCTTCACCCATCTAACAAGATTATGTAGCAAGATATTTTAGCGGCCTCCGGGCCAGAAAGGAGCCGACCGTGGCAGAGCAAATTGATCAGACCGAAACCACCACTATCGAAATCGAAGATATGATCACCGTCGGCACCCTGGCCGAGCGGTTATCGATACCCGTCTCGCGCCTGATCGGCGAGCTGATGAAGAACGGCGTTATGGCGACCGTTAATGAGCGGATTGACTTCGATACCGCCCAGATAATCGTCGAAGAGCTCGGCCTCGGCCTGACCCTAGCAAAACTCAGGGCGGCCGAACCAACCGCTGCGGTGCGTGAAAAGCCAACTGCTAGCGACAAAGCGGTGGCCCGGCCACCAGTTGTAGCTGTGATGGGCCATGTCGACCATGGCAAGACCAGCCTGCTCGATGCCATCCGCGGTGCCAATGTGGTCAAAGGCGAGGCCGGCGGCATCACCCAGCACATTTCTGCCTACCAGATTATGCACGGGGATAGGGCGCTGACGTTTCTCGATACGCCGGGCCATGAAGCCTTCGCCGCTATCCGCGAACACGGCGCGTTGCTGACGGACATTGTGATTATCGTGGTGGCCGCCGATGACGGAATTAAGCCGCAAACCATCGAAGCTATCCGCTTTGCCCGTAAAGCCGGTGTCAAAATCATTGTCGCCGCCAACAAAATGGACAAAGAAGGTGCCGACCTCAACCGGCTCAAGCAGCAACTGTCTGAGCACGACCTGCTAACTGAAGAGTGGGGTGGTGATACCGTAGTGATGCCTGTCTCGGCCAAGACCAAAGCCGGCATCCCCGAACTGCTCGATATGATTCTACTAGTAACGGATGTAGAAGAACTAAAGGCCGACGTTGACGTACCAGCCAAAGGCTTAATTATCGAAGCTCACGTCGAACAGGGCCGCGGCCCGGTCGCCAACGCCCTGATCGAAACCGGCAGCCTCAAACCGGGCCACTTCATTGTGGCTGGCGGCAGCTACGCCAAAGTCCGCAACCTGGAAACCACCGACGGCAAGCCACTCAAAGTCGCTACGCCGTCAACGCCAGTTGCTATCACCGGCTTTAAGACCTTACCGGAATTCGGCGATGAATTTACCGTCGTCGCTAACGAAAAAGCTGCCCGCAGCCAGGCCGCAACCATCGCCGCCGAAAAGTCAGCCAGCGGCAGCCGCATGGACATTGGCAGCAGCGAGCTCATCCGCTTAATCAACCGCGACAATAAGCTCGAGGAGCTCAACATCATCGTCAAAGCCGACGTCCAGGGCTCCTTAACATCTGTCATCGACAGCCTGCGGGCCATGGATACCGAGGAAGTATCGGTACGCATCGTCGGCTCGGGTGTTGGCCCGGTGAGTGAAAACGACCTGCACCTGGCTCACAGCAGCCACGCCATCGTCTACGGCTTCAGCGTCGGCCTGCCCACCAGTAGCCGCCAGCAGGCCTCCCGCGACAAAGTTTCCGTCCGCCTCTACAAGGTAATTTATGAACTGATCGACGACGTCAAAACCGAGCTGAGCAAGCTGCTCCGTCCGGAGATCGTCGAAACCGACCTGGGCCGGCTGGTAGTCCGCGGCATCTTCAACACCACCAGGACGCAGGTTATCGCCGGCGGTGAAGTCACCAAGGGTAAACTGACCGCACCGGCACTGGCTCGGGTCTCGCGCGGTGAGGAACAGCTCGGTGAAGTCGAAGTCACCGGCCTTAAGCGTGGTCCGACCGACACCAAAGAAGTCTTTGAGGGCGAAATGTGCGGCCTGAGCTTCACGACACGGGGACGTATCGACCTCCAAGAGGGCGACCATATCAACTTCTTCAGCCGCGCCGCCATCGACCGCAGCCTCTAAAACGCAAGCAGTTTCCCGTCACCAGACGTTGACAGAATAAGTATATTGTGGTATTTTCAACGTTGATATGAAAAGCTTTGAACCCTTTGCCCATTCTGATAAGCAGGAAGTTATCTCCCAGCGGGAGCATTTGGAATTTATACAGCAACAAATTGCTGTTGAGTTGGAAGCGGCCGGAATTATTGAGACTGGTTGGCAAACACTGAGCTATCGCCATTACTTAGAAGAGGAACGCAATCGGGAACGTGGAATTGCACAACCTAAAGCTACCCAAGAATACGCCGACCCGAATAGTCAACTCACCAAAGCAATTCTATTTGTGACTTATCCTGCAAATCGAGAAAGCTTTGTACAGCAACTGGTTTGGCTACAATTGAGCACGCCGCGCTTGCAAGATGACGGTAGCATTACAAAAAATACTGAGAAAGTATTGATGGGAAGAGTACAAGCCGGCACCGTGCTTGTACCTGAGCATTACTATGGTGAAGAACATTTGAAGCTGGCGGCCGATAAGGTAACGGGCTTGCAGGAATGCCGTTTGCTGGGTACCCTGCGCAACTTGGCACCGGATTTATCTACAATCATTGATCCTTAAGACCAGATAGCGCAGTCTGGGCTTTGCTCGCCGCTTGATCAGAAACGGCTGATGCCGCCGAGCGAAGTCTAATTTTTCGCGCTGTAACGGAGATGATACAATACACCTATGCTAAAGATTGATAATACCTTGCTCCAAGAAGTCGGTCTGGCCGCCTTGCCGGAAGCCGAAAAGAACAGCTTTCTGAAGCATATTTATGAGACGCTGGAGATGCGTGTCGGTATCCGTCTGGCCGACCAGATGAGCAACCAGCAGCTCGATGAGTTCGAGCAGTATTTTGAAGCCAAAGATGACGCCGGTGCCTTTAAGTGGCTGGAAACCAACTTCCCGAATTATAAAGATATCGTCCAGGAAGAGTTCGACAAGCTCAAGGCCGAAGTCGCCCAAACGGCACCGCAGATTCTGACTGCCAGCCAGGCTCAGGCGGCGAACCCGTCTTTGCAACAATCTAATCCTGCTGCACCGGATAATACCCAGGCTACGCCTCCCGCTCCGCAAGCGACACCGGCAGATTATACTCAGCCAGCTGCTGCCCCCCAGGCCGCGCCGCCGCCAGCCCAACCTTACGCTGCGCCGCCCGAACCCCAGCAGCCAGCTTACCAACCACCACCGCAACCTCATTCTGAGCCTCCAGTTCCGCAACCGCCCCAGCAACCACAGTATCCTCCCCAGCAACCACCGGCTGGCCCACAGCAAACATAAAAGTAAGGTATACCATGGAAGAACTTGAGACTTCAGCCAGCGAACCAGGCAACCATTATTATCAGCTCGCAGAAGAACCTGCAAGGCACATTATTTCCGGTGATGATGAAGATCCAGATGGCCCATACAATCCCGACCGTCAACCTTGCCGGCCATTGCCGAATAGCGGCGCTGGTAGCATTGCGCTACAGCAAGAAGCACAAGTAAATCCTGGAACTCAACCACCTCTGTCTCATCCTAGCCCAGAAAGTTATATTGAGATGAGTTCCAGCCAATCTTTACTCCTCTAAACTAGTTGTTTATACTTGCTGGGATGGCAGTCACCATACCTGAGGAGCCAAAACTACCATATGCTGACTTGCAGCGGCAGCTAGAGGCCGCCCGCAGCGACAAGAAATTGTACCAGGCAATCGTCAACGCGCCATTTGAGTACATGGTCGAAGTAGCGCATTTATTTTTGGGTTTTATGAGCCTGGTTATAGTTGACCGGAAAGCCGGAGTAGTTAAGACGGCAGCGGTATCCGACACTGAACATTACCGGACGGCCGTGAGTGGCATTAACTTTACACCCGCACAATACAAGGTTTCCTTAAATGACCATGGTAACAGTATTATCCAGGCTATTAGTAGCGGCAAGCCCCAGGGCACTACCGATTGGGGTACATTGAGCCGCCCGCAGACCGGGCCTGAACCGGCGCGCTTGAACCAGGCTAACAGCGGTATTGCTTACAGCATAGTTTATCCACTAGATAGCCCATCTGGTGGCGCGCTAATGTTTTGCTACTACCAGTACCAGGCAGATATCGGCACGTTGCAACACGAGTTTATGGTACGTTACGCCCGCCTTGTTTCAGAATCTCTAACCAAGCACTTCAAGCGATAAATTCTACTGCATCTAGCAAGCACTTACTGAACCCATTTCAAAACCCGCTTTCAGCCGAAAATGCCAGATCTTCGAGCGAAAAAGTTTTAGTGGAAGGAAGCGTAACTGAAGTTACGTTGACGAGCGATAGAGCTTTTGCAGCCGGAGAGGTGGTGTTTTTTAGGCGAAATGGAGTTTTGAAAGGGGTTCTATAAGTAGTTCTGCTGGTAGTGGAGCTTTTAACTAATCATCTGAGTTTATGGCTTGGTCCAGGATGAAGACGAGAGCAGCCCTCTTGGTCCTCTTCCTGAAGCCAGTGAATTAGCGCTACCTAGTCTTGAAAAGCCCCATCCTGCCGGCAACGTCTTGCCGGAATCATTTTTGGAGCGCCATGATCTGTTAAGGGCAATCTAATAGGCAGACATTCCTGGACTTGAGTTCTTAGTATCTGACCCCCAAATTTCTTACAAGTCATCCTGAATTTATTTCAGGACCCATACGGCACATTTAGTTTGCATGGAGCCTGAAATAAATTATGCCCAGGATGACAATGAGATGGTAGCTTGGATGTAAGTTCTAAGGACCAAAAACTCCCGCCTAAGAACTAGATAGGCTTATAACCGGCCAGAAATGCTTCGCCGGTCATTTCTTTTTTACCAGGGGGAATGAGTTTGTCGATGACGAGTACGCCTTCTTGGGCGTGGATGCCCAGCTCCTTATTACCGAGCCAGAGCGTGCCGACCACACCGTTAGTCTCAATCACATGCGCTTGCGTAATGATAACTTCCTCGGTGCCCACCATGGCCCGGGCGCGCGGCCAGCTGGCGTAAGCCCGGACACGGCGCTCCAGCACATCGGCCCGTTCGTTGAAGTCGAGCGTGGCACTTTCTTTGCCAATTTTGCTGTCGCTACTATACTCATCCTCGTCCTGCATTTCCGGTTTTAGAGAGCCGTCCAGGATGGCCGGTAAATGTTTCAGCAGCAAGTCCTTGCCTAGATTGAGTAATTGGTCAGCCAATTCTTGTTTTGTTGCATTGCCCTTGAGCTTTACTTTTTTTTGGGCGTAGAGCGGGCCGGCGTCCATTCTTTCTACCAGCTGCATGAGCGACACGCCGGTTTCTGTTTCGTTATAAAGTAGAGCGGCTTCTATGGGAATCGACCCACGGTGCTTAGGCAAAAGGGAAGGGTGGATATTGATAATGCCTTTTGGAAATAAATCGATAATTTCTTTTGGTACGAGCTTGCCGTAAGCTATCAGGATGGCGGCCTCGGCTTCATATTGCTTCAGCTTGTCTTTGGCGTCCGTGAGAGTTTTGGGCGTGAGTACCGGGATGCCGTGCTCCTTGGCAACTTGGATAATTTCCAGGTCGCGGGGTTTGCGGGATTT
>JBBPZG010000129.1:0-10730 GCA_038199095.1 Saccharimonadales bacterium (SeqCode) | reverse complement strand
TTTTTTGGTAATGCCCCTTCATTTTAAATAATGAACAAATTACGAACTAGCGGGGCAGTAGAACAGGGGAAGATGCTTCATGTAGCTTTCATTTTACAATTGTCAATTTACAATGTTTGAGTGCCTAGCGGCACGAGTTACTGATTGGTTCCCAGCCTTCGCCGGGATGACGGGAAATATACCCTCCCCTACCCGTCGAGGCAATAAAAAAGACGCTACTCACCTGTCTACTGTCTACTGTCTACTGTCTACTGTCTACTGCATTCTATTGGTAGTAAGCCCGGCCAGCCACGCGCACATCAATATAGTGCGCCGGGGTAATATTCTGTTTTTTTAGCTGACTCTGGGTAGCCAGGAAGGTACCGGCCTGTTGGCGGGCATTATCGGTTTGCAGGCTAAACTTAATAAAATACGGTTGGCCAGCAAGGTTAACATCGAGCTCGCTAGCGGCCGAAGGCAGCGCCATAGCCGTCACCTGGAAGCCCTTTGCAGCTAGTTGGGCGTTTATAGCCTGGATAGTCTTGACACTAGTGGCTGGCACCACTAAGTGGCCTAAGGTGACTGGTAAATTGCTTTGGTCGGTCACGGTTGGTAATTTCAGTAAAGCTTGGGCCGCTACATTGTCCTGCAAAAGGATAGCCTTACCACTGCGATCAATCAAAAATGAGCCATTGTGGGCTGCTAGTATAAAAATAGGCTGGGCAGGCTCAATGTAGACCACAGGTTTATGCGCCAGCAATGGCAGGGTGATACTTGCACCGGCCAGCTCAGGAAACTGGGCAGCTAAGCCAGTACTTACTTTCCTAGTATCAATGGTGATCTTATTCCGGTTCAATACCGAGCTGCCTAGTAGCTTATTAGCTGCTACTTGATAGGTTGCTGTATCCCGCAGGACAGCGGTTGTCCCGCCTGCAGTCACTGGCACGACTTTGGCCTGCGGCGATAAACTTAGCATAAAGGCGGCTAATACCAGCGCGGCCATACCAGCCATCAGTAAACTAGGGCGCCGGAGCCAAAAGGTGCTTTTTTTGCTGGCACGGCCCTGGGGACTTTCACGCTGCACATTGCGGCCAGTATTGGGGTTTTGTGTATTGGGGTTTTGCTCTGAGCGGTTAGTACGATAGGAAAAAGCTGGGGCAGGAACTGGTAAACCGTCCGGGTTCAAGCGCTGGCGGCGGACTGGTGGCTTTGATTTTTTACGACCGAACATGGGTAGTAGCACTTATAATTTCTGTTTTTTGGGCACTTTCTATAATCAGTTTAGCCAGGTCATGGGTAGCTTGAGGTTTGGCAAATCCAGCCAGTTGTTTGGCTAGGTTACTCCGCCTGGTATCGTCACGCAATAGAGCGCTAACCTGCTGGGCGAGGCGGTTCGGATCGGCGGTGAGTTCAGCTTCGGTTAGGACTAAGGCGGCGTGCTGCTCTGCCAGATAACTGGCATTCTTTAGCTGGTGACCCCCGGTCAAAAAAGGACTAGGTATTACAATACAGGCCTTGCCCTGGGTAGCAAACTCCGCTAAGTTTGTTGCGCCCGCCCGGGTGATTACCACATCTGCTGCCCCGCTATAGCGGTAAACATCAGCTACATAGCCGAAGACTTGCACCCTGGCCTGTTCAGCAGATCCTAACTGGGCAGCATAGGCGTGTTTGACCTCATCTTTGTTAGCGCGTCCGGTACCATGGACAATATATAAATCTTTCCATTCATGCAAAAGATGTGGCACGGCTTCAACGATCGCCTGGTTAACCGTTTGTGAGCCTAGTCCTCCTCCAATTATAAAGAGCAACCGCGACTTTAGCGGTAGTTTTAAATCCGTTTTGTAACGCTTCTGTAGACTGTCTGTTACATGCGCGAAATCTTTTTGTAATGGTATGCCGGTCGTAATAGTCTTTAGCTTAGGATATGCATAGACCTCTGCCGGTAAAGCGACGGCGTGCCAACTCGCCCACCGGGCAATAATCCGGTTCGCGAGCCCCGGTATGGTATCGGAATCGTGCGTGATATACGGTACTCCTAAGTTTGCTGAGGCTAGACCGACCGGTACACCTACAAAACCACCCTTAATGAAAACAGTATCGGGTTGCAGCCTTTTTAACAGCCTACGGCTTTGCTGTAAACCGTTGAGCACATAAAAAAAGTCGCGTGCATTCTTAAGTAGAGTCGGAATATCTAACAGTTGCCGCCAGCCTTCCCCATGATAGCGCCTGAACTTACCCGCCCTAACCGTAAAAGATTCATCAATATTGCTATCTTTAGCGGGTATATCTCCTAGCGCATCACCAGTTTGCCCTATATACACGATCCTTGCTTTAGGCAGCTGGTGCCTAATCTCTGCAGCCACGGCTAAAAGCGGCGTTATATGGCCGCCTGAGCCACCGCCGGCTAATACTATGGTCGGATTCATAAGTAATCAGCCCGCCGCCTCAAGGTGTTGTTCTGGAAGCGGCGGCCTCCCCTTTCTGGACTTCCCTGGCTAACCCGAGGCGTACTGTAGGCGGCATATTGTGAAGCCTGAAAGACCAGACCGACGGCTGCGGCAACAAATACAACACTGGTACCACCGTAGCTGATGAATGGCAGCGTAATGCCTTTGAGCGGCAGCAAGCCGATCATTGCGCCAATGTTTATCAATGCTTGTACGCTCAACCAAGCGAGCACTCCAACTACTAATAAACGGCTAAAGTCATCTGGCAGCCGTTCGGCAATGCTTTTTAGGCGCCCAAAAAAACCCACAAACATTATCAGTAAAATAATGCAGCCCACGAATCCAAATTTCTCGGCATAAATTGCAAATATTGAGTCATTTGCTGCTTCCGGTAAATAACCATACGCCTGGACGCCACTGCCCAACCCTAAGCCGATTAACCCCCCTGATCCTACAGCAATTAAGGCCTGGCATGCCTGATAGCCACTGCTTTGGCAATTGGCCTGAGGGTGTAGATATGTCTGCAAACGCGCCCGGCGGTAGGGTGTTACGGATATGGCCAGCACTAATCCTAATAAGATAATAGCGCCGATCGCCATCACCCGTTTCATTGGTAAGCCGGCTATAAAGGCCATGCTTACAATCATAGCTACCATGACACCCGTAGAGCCAAGATCACTCTGAATGCCAGCTATCACGAGACCAATAATGCCAAGGGCAATCATGAGAGGCTGAAGAGTCTCTTTACTGCTCTTAATAGTCCCCTGCTTAAGCCGCTCGGCCAGAAAGCCGGCTAGCCAGACCATAACTGCAAACTTCACGAGTTCTACTGATTGGAAAGAAAAACTACCTAGCCTTACCCAGCGGTGTGCTGGATAAGCCGGGTTAACAGGTAGAATTAGGGCCAGCAACGTTGCTAAACCAGCTACTACCAGTAGAGGCTTGTAAGCCTGGCGCCACCAGGACAACGGTACTTTTAAGGTAGTCAAAAATGCTACGACGCTTAAGCCAATAGCGATCAGTTGTTTGCCGACATAGTAACTACTACTAACATGGTTAGCTACGCTTAGCGCCGGTCCAATAGCATAGACCACAACCAGCCCAACAGCTAGTAAAGCTGCGCAAAGTATGAGCACCCAGTAATCTGGTTTGTGCTTACGGCCTAGGTCAAGTTCAGCTAGTCTGGATTGGACTACTGCTGTGCGCCGCCGCGGTGGGGAGCCGGGACGCATATGCTTAAACTTGCCTTCCCAGGAGGAATACAATGAGGCCGAGCACTCCAGCTACCTGGCCGAGTATCCAGAAGCGCATGGTAACTTTGGTTTCTGGCCAGCCCAGGGCTTCAAAGTGGTGGTGGATTGGTGATGACAAGAAAACCCGCTTACCATTACGGAACTTGCGGGATAAACGGTTGATAATTACTGAGCCTGTCTCTACAACGTACACAGCACCAATAATCGGCAGCACATAAATTGTATCTGTTTGCAGCGCAATAATACCCAGCGCTGTCCCGAGCGCAAATGAGCCTACATCACCCATGAAGAACCGGGCTGGGTAAACATTAAACCAGGTATAGCTAAGCAACGTGCCGACTACGGTCAAGCAGAAGCCCGCTAAGGCAAACTTATGCTCTACTACCGCGATAATCGCGTAGGCCATAAAGGATGAGGTCAATAAGCCACCGGCCAACCCATCCAGCCCATCGCTGAAGTTGACCGAAATGGCTGTCGCTACCACAACCAGCCAGAATAATAAAATAACCAAGACACCGATGTGCCATTGGTGCAAGCCAGGAATATAAATAGAGTGGACATCAAGCTTGGCATAGAACCACCAGCCACCTGCCAAAGCTATCAGGCTATACAAGCCAAATTTCAACCGGGCACTCATGCCGGCTACCCCACCGGCACTCCGGATATTCATGATGTCATCTGCTAAACCAATCAAGCCAGCCGCTAATAAACCAGCTAGCGGCAGCCAGGTTTGACCTCTGTTTAGGTTCCCAATTAACGTTACGAGAGCTATGGAAATAATAAAAATCAGTCCGGCCATAGTCGGAATATTACGCTTGTGTTTAGCAGCATGCAGCTTTTGGTATACCGCGGCCTTACCGCCGGACCAGGCATCGATACGCTGACGCTTCCACCACTGGTTTTTGTACGCAACAGTAGTGTAAAGAGGGGTTATAAGCATGCTAAGCGCAAAGCTGAAAAAACCGAGCGACAGGATATGGACTAGGTTATGCGCTGAAATAGCGATATGGAGTGTATTCATACTGTAATTTTTGTTTTATTATATCACTCTTATTATAGCATAACAGCGTGGTTAACGCTTAATGCCTAAATTCTAGCTGGAACCCGAACACCCCCTAATATATCTAACTGTTCCGAGTATACCTCGTTCGGTGTTTTGTATGCCAAGCATTTTCTAGGCCGGTTATTAATCTCTTCTACCATGTCATCCAGCTCGCCTTGGTGGAGTGTTGTAAAGTCAGTTTGTTTCGGCAGGTAACGTCGCAGCAAACCATTGTGGTATTCATTGCAGCCACGCTGCCAGCTAGAGTAGGGATCGGCAAAGTAAATGTCTAATCCAAGCGCGGCGGTTACTTCACCATGCAAATGGTGCTCACGACCATTATCTAGCGTCGTGCTGAGCCTGGCTACAGGCGGCAAGCTGCCAAAGATCTGGAGCTGAGCGTCAGCTGCTTCCCGTGAGGCAATGCGACCAACTTTGACAGCGAACAATTTACGACTCAGTCGTTCTACTTCAGTGTGAATACCGTCTCCGACTGAGCGTTTGCCCTCAACGCTATCACCCTCATAGTGCCCGAACTGACTGCGGTCGTCTATCTCGGTTGGGCGGTAATGAATACTAACCCTGTCTGGTATGCGGCTCCGCTGTACACTTCTACCGTTCTGTTTCCGGCGTTTCTGCTGCTTTCTGGGTAGATACTCCCAAAGCTTTTCCTCGGCCTGCGCACGGGCATAGACAAAGCGGTAAATAGTCTCGTGGCAAACCCGCATACCAGTATCTTCTGGATAATCCACCAGCAGTCGTCCGGCTATCTGTTCCGGGCTCCAACCAAACCCCACCTTTGTTCTAACATAGGCTCCCAGTGCTGGCTTTTCGAACGCTGAGCGCTTGTAGCTTCGCTTGGCCCGTTGTTCACGTAAACGTTGGGCATGAATCGCCACGTAGCTCACGGTATGCCGGTTGTCGTCATGCCAAGCCCCAGCCCTCAGCTCTTCGCTAATGGTGGAAGCTGACCGGCCAACCCGCCGGGCAATCTCCCGTACCCCGAAGCCTTTGCTGGACAGTCTGGCTATCTCATCTCGTTCCTCTGGCTGTAACTTCTTTCTTCCCATCTTCCCAGTCTACCTTTCGGGGAGTGTTCGGATTCAAAGTAGAACTTGGGTGACGACACTTTAGGAATGAACAAGTGTGTAATTTTCGTCATCGGACATGTAGAAGAAGAATTCACGGTCAACGCCTGCTACCGGAATTATCACCTTTGCATCTTTTCTTTCAAGCATGGCATCGCTGACCGTGTCCAGGGCTTCCCATACTTGTGTCAATTTGCCATATTTCCCACTCTTAGTACTAAATTTGTCCGAGTGGTCGACCATTCCGTTCATATTCTCTATCCACTTTATTGCAGCAGTGCTCGCTGTTCGCAACCTGGAGCGAGTTAGAAACACCGGTTCGATACGAGCTCCTTGAGCCATTGAAAGAACGGTTTGCTCGGCTTCTATACCGAACATGTAAGAATCTCCCAAGTCAGCATAGGTTTCTGCCAAATCAGCGGTATATGCTCGAAAACCTGACTGGAAGTCACTCGTTTTCCGGTAACCATTTTCACGGCTCAATGCGGTGTTCATTGCTAATAAACCTAGCCGATATCTAATGAGGTTCTCCGGCATATGGTGGTAGCGGTCACCAATTAGTAGCGTCGGCTCATGTCCTCTTTTACGCAGTTCCGTATAACGGTGCAAAAAGCGTAAAGCGTCCCACGGGTTCTGGTCGAAGTCGGTAGCTATTTGAACCACTAGGTCGCGCGCATCTGTTGATTGACTGGTAACCTGGTAAATACCTTCTCGTATGGCTGCAGCTTTGCCAAGGTGCGTATCGAGGTTAATGTGGTCTACGCCAACAGGCAGCTCTTCTTTGGACATGGGCTTGCCATCTGCCACAACAATAGTGTGATCAAATATAGATGTAGCTATCTCTGCCGTAGCGGATAGTTGAACTATACTCTGCTCATTGGTATCAGTCGGTGAGTAGTAGGGCAGTATTGCCCACGTTTCCAGACCATCCTGATGCAGACGCTCACTCGCTAAGGTGTCTATACTGGAACTCATTTTGTTTATAATAATATAAAATCAATCGTAAGTCAATAAATTCTTATACCTGAATCTCGAAACTAACATTCCTGGCATTCCGAGCGAAGCTGAGGAATCTCGTATATAATCCTCGGGGATAACGAGATCTCTCGGCTTCCCTCGAGTTGGCAAGGACAGTGATGAGTTTCGAGGTTCAGTATTCTTATTAGCTATGACAAATGCCTTCGTCTTTTTTATCTAAACGAGTGTGATGCGCCGTCGTGAGTGAAGTGGAACCTCTTATTTGGTAGATTTATGCAGTATGGAAGAAGCTAGAGTCTGGTAGGGAATCCCCTCTTCTATCGCTTTAGCTTTAAGCTTGTATAAATCTCGTTCGGAAAGCCGTATGTTGATATTTCTGGTTTTATTAAGCGTAGCTTTAGCAGCGGTTTTAGCTTTGGCTTTCTCTTCTTCCAAGTTGGATACTTCAACAAATTCGCCACTCTCAATAGCGGCTAGTTCAGCTTGGTCTTCTGCGCTTAAGTCTTGTGGTTCAAAGTACTGCATAATTTTACTTCTTTCCTTCATTTAAATACTGTTTAGTATATTTTCGACTTGGATAAATAGTCTTCAGAAAGCAGGTTTCCTTGCCTTCAACGAACGGTACTGAATATGCATAATTATCAATCTCAACAATATATACTGTTTGATTAGGATACTTTGTTGCATTAGGATGGCTTAAAATAGTCAGTAAATGGCCATCGTTAATAGCATTCACTACGTCCTCGAAGCCAACTCCCCGACTGACCTTCAGCAAAACATTCTTTTGCGAGTTCCAATCAAACGGCTTCATTCATATGTTAAGTTTATTACATATAATATTATATGTCAATTTGTGGTGCCCCAGGCAGAATAGCGGACTTTGTCCTTCTACGCAAAGTCATGCTCTGAGCCAGCTCATGCGCGTGGCTTTGCTGCGCCGAACCTGCGACTACGATATTTTTCTGACGAAAATCTCTAGTCACAGAACCCAATCCTAACCAGGACAGACCATATTAAAAACTCCGACTTTCGCCAGAGTTTTTAATGTGGTGCAGCGTACTGGCTGAGGTTCGAACTACTTTAACGCTGCAATTAGTTGCATGATGTAACTTGGTATATCGTCTAGAACATTGACCCGTACTATTTCATTTGCAAGAAACTCGGCCATTAATGGTACAGGATGGTCTTCACTCGTAAGAATGACGACCCATTTACCCTTACCTTGCGCAAGCCCGACCTCGGCTCCCCAGTTTGGTGATTCGTTATTAGCGACTGCAAGTAGCGTTCTTGCCTTCTTCAATGCCAGGCTATTCTGTTGGAAGATTTCCAAACGATTAGCATTCTGATTTGTGTCACGCTGCGGCAAATAACAATCAATCCCATCCGTTTCTAATGCACTACACAAGCTAGAGTTAAATTTTATATTCCAATCGTGATGTAGTGTTGAATCAATGTAAATCATAGGTATATAAATTCGTTGGTGCCCCGGGCAGGATTCGAACCTGCGACCTTAGGCTTAGAAGTCCTCTGCTCTATCCAGCTGAGCTACCAGGGCTCGTCAGAACGTACACCACTGCCTCGTTTTGCCTATTCGGCAAAAGCTTCGGCTTATGGTTACGTTCTTCCTCTCGAATTTTAAACAGCGTGCTGTTTAAAATTCGGGCACCAACAGTGGTGATTATAGCATGTGAAGATCGGCAACGATAAGTGGGAACTACTGTTCCGCCATTGTTAGGTGTATACTGGGATCAAGCTTTAAAACAAACAAAAGTATGGCATTATTCATCTTATTACTGCTCTTTGTCGGCATTGCCGTCTGTTTGACGTGGTTTTTGGTAGCGCATGACCGCGGGGAGAAGGAGCCTATTGGTATGCTATGGATAGCTGCCGCACTTGGTTTGGTAGGGGCCATTGCAGCCAGCTTTATCGAAGGATCCTTTCTAGATGCCAAAGACTTGCAGCCTCTAGTCGGGCTGCCTACTTTAGCCGGCTCAGCCCTAGCAATCGGCGTTATTGAAGAAAGCTGTAAATTCATTCCTCTGGCGCTATTGCTATACCGCAAACGCTACTTTAATGAGCATACCGACGGCGTCATTTACTTTGCGCTGGCCGGCTTGGGCTTCGGCGTACCTGAGAATATTTTGTATACCCTGCAGTTTGGGGCGAGTGCGGGCATTGGCCGCGTTATTTTGACGCCCTTTTTTCATGCCGCGATTACGGCCATCGTCGGCTACTTCTTAGTCAAGCGCAAACTGGCGGGGCTTACACCATGGGGTATTATCGTACCATTAGGTGTAGCTATGATACTGCACGGGCTTTATGACTTTGGGCTTTCCAGCGGCCGGGCGCCCTTTGCTATCTTATCGGTAGCTATTGCCATGGGATTGAGCACGGCCCTGTTTGTGCTCTACGTACGGGCGAGTGACATGGATCAGGACCGTGGGCTGAGTGCTGTGGGCCACAATAGTTTTTGCCGTTCGTGTGGCTTCCCCAACCCTAAGCACCACCTCTATTGCATACATTGCGGCAAGCATGCTTAAATACTTGGGACTTACGTACTTGGCACATTTCGGGCGTAAAGCTCTGCTTATATGGCTTCACGCCGGTTCCGCTCTTAATTCCTACAGGAAGGCGGCATCGGGTTCAGCATATAATCAAACTAACAGTTCGATTATCACTCCGCCGTACCTATCAGTACGACTGCGCTCCGATGCTCACTTTCCATCCCAAACTGCACTCAAGTACGCAAGCCCAAGGGCCGAAACAAAAATGAAAGAATTGCTTACTTAATATGAACTGCCCACATTGCAGACAGACACCCGAACCAGGCGCTGCATTTTGTGGTAATTGTGGTTTCGCGTTGCCGGTTCAGGAGTCTGCTTCACCATTCGCTGCAGCTTTAGATAACCAGTCTCCCGCTCCTGCCTATGGGCAGGCTTTGGCACCTCTGGCTGTTGCCGCCGCACAGGGCTTGCCGCTCTACGCTTTAGCTACGCCTGGTCAGCACGCCGGAGAAATCAAAGCAGTACTTTCCCTGATACTCGGCGTAATTGGTATGGTGGCTGCCCCCTTGATGGCAGCGGCGGGACTAGGAATAGGCATGTGTGGCATTGTCCTAGGGACCTTGTCGCGTAGTTCAAACAAGCATAAGGTTAGTACGGCCGGCATTATTTTATCCTGCACAGCAGTTTTAGCCAGCCTGGCTGCTTCAACCTACGCTATTAGCCAGGCGGCCCACCAGCGTGCCGCCAGCACTTCACCCAAGAGCAAATCGCTGGCTTCTGCAACCGCTGTTTCTGCTAATGGCGTCACCACGCCTTGTTACTCAGCCGGTTTTGACGGGCAGCTTAACATTGCCAATGCTAACGGTAGCTGTGATATACAAGCTTATGACGGCTCGACGCTAGACAATTCAACCAGTGCCTACAAGGTTTACGGTTACCAGCAGCCGGCTGTAAATGCCGTTAGCTTTGCTGCGGCAGCTAAGGCAGCGCTCGAAAAAGATGTTCATGATAACTTACCTGGTTTTACCATCGATAGGGAAACTACCGGCCAGTTCGCGGGCAGCCCGGCGTATATACTTAACGCCTCCAACCCAGCAAAAGGTGTTAGGTATGTCGAGGCCGCTGTCCTGCACCCTGGCACTAGCAAAAATAACTTGTTTATCTTCGTACATGCTTCTACCGGCAAAAGCTCGGATCTAAGCGTACTGGAATCACAATGGCAATGGAAATGAACATGAACCCTGCAAACAAAAGGCTCCACAAACACGCGTTCCCGGTAGCGCTACTACTAGCAGCTTTCTTAGTTCTATCGGCCATAACCTTGCAGGCCTACACTGCCCAGGGTATCAATGCTTCAAAACTCAGCCGTTCCTTAATCACACCAATCTGGCGTATTAAAACTACTTCATCGGATAGTCTAGCCCACATTAATACAGACA
>JBBPZG010000128.1:0-5572 GCA_038199095.1 Saccharimonadales bacterium (SeqCode) | reverse complement strand
CTGGCGAAGCAATACGTATTCAAGCTGCAGGCGGCTGGATACTGGGTATTACGCGGGCCAACCTAGCTGCCCGACACCGGCAGGATCTAACCGAGCGCCAGCAAGCAAGGATCGCTACTGACAGCACCATTTATAATAACGGTGATCTTAATCAATTACAGCGCTGCGCCAATCAGGTCTATGCCGATTTGTACACTCATAAGTTGGCAAAAAACTACCAAGCGGCTACTTTTTAACCCCGCTGCGCATGGTACGCATCAATGCTGTCATAGTCCTGGAAAATCCACGAATGCCGCCCTGGTATGCTACATAACGGTCACGCCATTCCGGCTCGTACTTATTCTTAAACCGGTATAGGCCGCTAAAGGAATAAAAACGATCGCCATTGGCGTAAGCAAACCGCAGAAAGCTATCTATGGGGTTTGCTTTGTCGCTACGTTTCTCAGATAAACCCACTAAAGGACACAAGCCAAGGTTTAAGCGCTCATACCCCTCTGCCTGAAGACTATGCAAGTACTGCACTAGCAGGTAATCATTAATGTTGCCCGGGCTGCCGCTGGCGTGCCTGAGCATATCAAAAGTCGCTTCATGTCTGTCAAAAGGTGCCGGTACCTGGCTCAAAAAGGCTTGTATGGTGCCGGCCGCATCACGCGCTACCATCAGAGTGCATTGCTGCACATACTCGGGCGAATAATAACCCATAACGAAGCCACGCTCTACGTGGCCGCCTGCTGCCAGCCAGTCATCAGATATACTTTGCAGCCGTTGCAGCAAAGCTGAGTGGTGCGGAGGTCGAAGCAGTTCACACGTATAGTCCTGCTTTGTAAACTTATTAACAATATGCCGGAAGTATTTTTGCCGGGCAACGGATGTGTGAAAGTGCTCAATATTTACGACTGCTTCCTGCCCTAGTTTTTGCATAGTGAAACCGCGCGAAGTATATAGACGATGGTGCCGGCGTTCGATATGAATAAGGGCTGGCAACCAGTCATTGTTGAAGCACTGCGTAAGAAAGTTATCGAGCAGTTTAGAGAAGCGGCGGCGGACACCTGTGGGGTCGCCTAGGCACAGGGCCACTCCACGGTATACATGGAAAGCCAGCGCACTCTCGCCCTTATCATCAAAGTAATACTGTTTATCGTGTGGCCACAGCTTGAAGAAATCCTCACTATAGCCGCCATGTTTTCGCAATAAGCCCTCCAGGCGTCGCCGGTTAGTTGATTGGTCAGCTAATCTCAGCCGCAACGGCTGGAAGAGTGATATAGCCGCGTAACCAACCGCCCCAATACTGACTATCGACAATGAGTCAGCAAAGACGTGCGCTCGTCGGGTGTAAGGATGGAGCGGCCGGGCAGTGGTTAAATCAAACTGGTCAATAGTGTAATGTACAGCCGACGTCAACCCTATCTCCTGATGAAAATCCGAACGGTCAAGTAGTGAAAATCCCACTGCCCCGTAAGCCAGCGCCACCAGTAACACTCCCATTGAAAACACTAGCGCACCTCTAAAACCCCGTACATCACTACGTACACTGAACTCTCCCCTAAAAGCAAAGAGTAGGCCTAGTACTATTAGGGGCAGCGCTATGGTGCCTGTCAGATCATCTAGGGGTATCTGTCGTAAACTGGCACTCGTTAGGGTAATGCCCAGATAGAACGCATAGGCTAGCACCGTTACTAGCCAGGCTGTCTGTTTGCGCCGGCGTAGTAGAGTACTTAAATATAAAAGGCTCAGGCCGATCAGCAGAGGAACGTCTATGACAAATTCATTGACATGCGACCGACGGTAGATCGCCAGCTCTCCAATCAAAATACTGGCTAGAATAAATACGCCATGGGCGCCAACAATAAAGCTCACTAAGCGCCGGGCCAAGTCACGGTGACCGGCCGCGGGTAGCTTAAAATACTGAGGAAACATCATCTTGCATACCATTATACGGTTTAAGCACATTTATAGGCATGGGCAGTTCTATGAGCTAACTCACATTTATTTGTCAAAGCGAAACTTTAGCTGCTGCCGAAGTTGCAGGCTTTAAGTTTTTAACTGACATATAGATGAGAGTTAGCTCTAAACACCTATTTGCGTAAAAATCACATTATTATTATGCTTGCCTAAAAAAGTGCACCTCGACTACAATAAAGACTGGTACATGGAGGAGCAACGTGGCAGTTTATAGTAATACCCAGATCCGGGAAGCAATTAATGATGCGCATATTATTTGCCACCCCTTTAATCCCAAGCACGTCGCCCACGCCAGCCTGGATGTAACGTTAGGCCACTACTATTACCGCATCGAAAAAATGAACGAGCGGACTATTTATAATCCTTTTGACCGGGAGGACGTCGAGCGCTACTTTGATGGTCCTTACAAAGCTTTACCCCACGGCCAATGGTGTAAGCTTAACGGTTTTAAACCTGTTAACAATATTCCACTGGACCATCCGGTCATTAGCCTTAAGCCCCGCGAACGCATCCTAGCCCACACCCACGAGTTTTTCGGCATTTTGCCACCTGGTGCCTGCGAAGTCCGCTCACGCTCCAGCTGGGGCCGTAATGGTATCGCTGTCTGTTTTGACGCCGGTTGGATCGATCCGGGCTATATTAACCGCCTCACCTTAGAAATTTATAACTTGAACGAGCGGGAAACCGTATTGCTGCCTGTGGGTGAGCGCACCGCCCAGATTATTTTTCACGAAACGGGAGAAGTTGACGGCAATTACGGCAGTGGTCGTGACGAAGGCTTTAGCGGTAAATACCAACAGGGCACGGATTTGGATACTATTATCAAGACCTGGTCGCCAGATATGATGCTGCCTAAGGCCTACAAGGATAGCCGGGCTATGCCACAGAAGATCGAAGGGCTAGGCTATGAATAAAGGTAAGTACATCGTGCTGGAAGGCCCTGAAGGAGTTGGCAAAACTACCCAGCTGCTTGAACTAGCCCGCCGTTTACAAGCTGCCGGTTTGCCGGTAAGGACCTTACGCGAGCCCGACAGCCAGAGCGACCTCACAGCACGGGCAATCCGCCAGCTTACCCAGGATCCACGCTATCCTATGAACACCCGCACTGAAGTTTTACTGTATAATGCAGCCCGCTCCCAGAGCCTGCAAGTGATCAGGCAAAGCGTGGACCATGGTGTCATTTGCCTGGTTGATCGTAATTACTTAACGACGCTGGCCATCCAGTACTATGGCCGTGGCGATGTACCCGATTATCAGGTGATTAATACCATCATTGATTTTGCTGTGGGAGGCGTGGAACCAGATATGTGCATCGTACTTGACGCACCTGTGACTACACTTCGCGAACGCTTAGCCGGCCGCTATCATGGTGAGCGCTTTGACAACTTGGATGACGCATTTTTGGAACGCGTGCGCTCTGGCTACTTGTGGGAAGCTAAACAGCGCAACCTGCCGGTTGTGTTTGCTACAGACGACCAGACAAAAATAGCAAATGAAATATGGAAACTGGTATCCGCTGAGCTATCGGTCCGTGACACGTCGAAGGCCGCGAATACAACTGCGGCCAGCTCTATTAAAGAAGTTATTACCCAAAAACAGTTGGCTATACCGCAAGAACCACCGCTTAACTTAGCGGAAAACGATCCTACGCAGATCTTATCCAGACTCCCTGATGAACCATTAATCCAAAAAGACGGTTCAGGCAACTATCAAGTAACAGAAGCTGGAAAGGCCTATCTGGCTGAAGCCGTGACCAGTACTACAGGTAATGTGTACGCCTTCAAGGAAAAACTTAGCCCTGTCACGATCGCGGCTGCCATGGCCAGACTCAGCCGCCGGGGCGATGATATGCGTATTACTATCCTAGATGAATTTGCCAACAAAGCCGACAAAGATGAACAGTTATTACAACGCGTTATTACCGCTTATGGCGACGATTCGGTCCAGCAACTGGGGGGATTGTACGTAGTAGTCGAAGGCGCATCCAATTTGCTGACTAAAAAATTGGAGTGGGGCCGGCTGGCTGCTTATCTAGAACAATCCACACGCTATATATATTTTGATAAGAAGGATAGTGCGGGGCGCTACAAATACCACACTCCCGACTATTTCCGGGATGATATTAAGCACGAGTACGAACAGGCGCTGGACGCTATATTTGACCTGTACTCGAATATGGTGCGCCGTCTGACAGACTACGTACAAGCAAAATCTTCTGTCCCGGAGGCAGAGCGCGATGGAGCCTGGCGCGGTGCCACCCGGGCCCAAGCCTGTGATGCTATCCGTCCAGTCTTACCGGTAGCAACCAAATCCACAGTAGGTATTTTTGCCTCTGGCCAGGCTCTGGAGAGCCTGATTATGCATTTGCTAGGTGATGAACTGCCCGAAGCCCAGGTGACAGGCCAAAGCCTGCTTGAACAAGCCCGGCAGGTCGTACCAATGTATCTGGAGCGGGCGGACAAGCCCGAACGGGGTGGCGCCATGATCGCCTATAACGCAAACACGGCAAAAGCCGTCAAACAGTTAGCCAAAGACTACTTGCCCGATAACTACGCCGGTAGTCCGGGCAAGCCAGTCAACCTGGTGGATTTCTGGCCTAAAAATGAGTCGCTGTTAGTAGCCGAGATGCTGTACGAGCATAGTAGTTTGCCACTGGAACAGTTGCAGGTTGAAGTCAGCGGCTGGCCCTACACCAAGAAAGCAGCTGTTTTCAATGCTTATATGGGAGAGCGGCTCAACCGCCGGCACAAGCCTGGTAGGGCGCTTGAAAAAGCCCATTATAGCTGGGATCTGTTGTGTGATTACGGTATATTCAGAGACCTGCAGCGCCATCGCATGGTAGATGGCCTAGCCTGGCAACAATTAAGTCCCCGGCACGGTTATGAAATCCCTGCGCTCGTCGAAGAAGCAGGCCTGGCCGAACAGTTTGAAACCTGTTTTGAAATTAGCCTTAAGCTCTATAGTCTTCTGCAGCAAGCCGGTTACCCTTTAGAAGCCCAATATGCCACACTCCTGGGCCATAAGATGCGCTGGAAAGTAACTTACAATGCCCGCGAAGCCTTCCACCTCCACGAACTCCGTACCAGCCCCCAAGGCCATCCTGGATACCGCAAACTCGTTCAACAGATGCACGAAAAGCTCGCCGAAGTCCATCCGATGATCGCCGAAGCTATGAAGTTTGTAAACGCCGGTGAAGACGCCGAACTAACCCGGCTCGCCGCCGAGCGCTACACTCAATTCAAACTGCAGCAGCTGGAGCACTGATTAAAAAAGCGCAGACTGGGCGGCTTAACATTGAAGAATCGTGGTTCTCCTAGGAAAGCACTAATTGTGATTCAACGGCGGAAAATGAATTGATAGCTGGCTGGTAGCTGGGTACATCAATCATATTGGCAGGACTGACAATAAATTCAGCCGCTAGGTTTCCCAAAAACTGCCGGGCTTGACTGTATTGGTCTAACTGGTTTTCATACTGAGAACTGTTTTTTGGCTTTAAACCCAGCGTACATATCATAGGCTTGTCAGAATCATTCATGATAGTATCCAAATACTGGACAACAGGAGCACACCTATCATCGGTTTGACCACAATAATCGACATTGCCTATAAT
>JBBPZG010000127.1:0-4904 GCA_038199095.1 Saccharimonadales bacterium (SeqCode) | reverse complement strand
CGGTCAGCTAAAAACTTCAGGTCTGCCACTTCTCATTTGTTTTTCGTTTTCAGTCCGTAGCACTGCTACGGCTCAAAGCCGATAAAACAGATGAGAATCAAGGCAGCTGCTAAAGTTTCGCTACAACAGATAGATGTGGATTAGCTCTTAGTAGCTCGGGCATAGGCTAGAACCCATCTCAAATTAACTTCTGAGGCAGAAACTGGATGATTTTCGAGTCAGAAAAGTTGAGATGGGAGGAAGCCCCGGAACAAGCCCGGGGTAAACTCCACATGGTGTTACGCTGACGAGCAGCTCATCTTTTGTGGCCGGAAAGGGCAGGTTTATGGCCAGAAGTTATTTTGAGATGGGTTCTACTGCTTATGTATCGCTAGGTAGGGGGTAGCGTAGGGCAAAAGCTTTTACTTCTTCTCTTAACATGTTGAGCTTTGTCTCGTCATCATAGTTAGTAATGGCAGTGTCGATCCACTCGGCTACTTGCTCCATCTCCGCCTCTTTCATTCCGCGTGTGGTTAGAGCTGGAGTGCCTAACCTTATACCACTAGGATCAAACGGAGACCGCGGATCAAATGGCACAGTGTTTTTATTAACCGTAATGCCAGCTGATCCCAGAGCATTCTCAGCTTCTTTGCCGGTAATACGCTTATTTGTTAAGTCAATAAGCAAGAGATGGTTATCGGTGCCGCCAGTGACAAGTTGATAGCCTCTTTCTGTAAGTTGAGCCGCTAAGGTTTTAGCGTTTTTGACGATCTGCTGGGCGTAAGTTTTAAACTGTGGTTGAGCGGCTTCACGAAGAGCGACCGCTATTGCGGCCGTTTGGTGATTGTGGGGGCCGCCCTGCAAACCAGGGATAATCGCTCGGTCGATGAGCGTTGGTAAGTTTTCTGGTATGCGCTCCGCCTTCCTTAGCGGTTTCGAGGGATTACCGTTGCAGAGGATCAAAGCTCCGCGCGGACCACGTAGCGTCTTGTGTGTGGTTGTCATAATTACGTCGGCGATACCAACCGGTGACGGATGTGCGCCACCGACTACCAGGCCAGCAATGTGAGAAATATCTGCTAACAACCAAGCGCCAACACTGTCGGCAATCATCCGCAGTCGCTTCCAATCAAAAATCCTTGGATATGCGGTAGCGCCTACTATTAATAGTTTGGGCTTTTCTTTGCTGGCCAGGGTCTGCATTGCATCGTAGTCAAGATACCCATCACGTCCAGTTTGGTATTGCACCGATCGGTACAGCGTACCTGAAAAGTTTACTTTAAGACCATGCGTCATGTGGCCACCGAAATACAGCTCAAGACCCATTACGGTGTCACCCGGATCGAGTAGAGCAAAGAAGACAGCTAAATTTGCCGGTGAACCAGAGTAACCCTGCACGTTAGCGTGGTCAACACCAAAAAGTGCTTTGGCCCGGTCACGCGCAGTATTTTCCACTTGATCAACAAATTCGCAGCCACCGTAGTAGCGTTGGCCAGGGTAGCCTTCTGAATATTTATCAGTTAGCCGAGAACCGAGAGCCTTCAATACATCTGTAGATGTGTGATTCTCGCTGGGAATCATTTCGAGCCCATCAGCCTGTCGATTCGTCTCCGCAATAATCAACTTTTCAATTTCTTGGTCGTTCATAACTTACTCTCCCCTAGGTTATATTCAGTATAAGTTAGTGGCGAGGAGAAAGCTAAATCATAGCTTAAGTATAGCAAACTACGCATCCGCACGCCCGTCATCCTGAACTAGTTTCAGAACCCTTTCACCAAAGCAAAGATTTTACAGATTCGTATACAGGATCCCGAATCAAGTCCGGGACGAGGGTCAGGCGTTGATTCAGGATGACGATAAAAGTAGGTTGTGGGCCTAACGTCACACATGATATTATTCATGTCACATGCCCACGACTAATGAAAAAATCGGCCAGCTTATAGCCCAAATAAGACAAGAGCGCAGCCTCACGCAGGTGGAATTCGCCCGTAAGCTAAACACGAGCCAATCAGCCGTTAACCGTATGGAGCACGGCCGCCAAAACCTTAGCCTCGAAACCCTCGGACGTATCAGCGACGTGCTGAATAAGCAGCTCATTTCACTTGCCACCGGGGCCACCAACTTACGCATCGAGGGTGGCCACGAACTCAAGGGCAGCATCACCCTTAAGACCAGTAAAAATGCCGCCGTCGGGCTACTGTGCGCCAGCCTGCTCAACCATGGCGTCACCCGCTTCAAGGCGTTTCCGCGTATCGAAGAGGTTTATCGCATTATCGAAGTTCTGGAGAGCATGGGTGTAAGCGTCAAGTGGCTAGCCGGCAATGATTTAGAAATCCGACGGCCTGAGACATTGAAGCTGGACCGACTCAACGCCAAGGCCGCCCGCAAGACTCGCAGCGTGCTGATGATGATTGGCGCGCTCATGCACGAAGTAAATGAATTTAAGATTCCCTATGCCGGTGGCTGCAAACTCGGCTCACGCACGGTTGCCCCGCACCTGTTCGCTCTCGAGAACTTCGGCGTTAACATTATCGCCAGCTCGGGCTATTACCAGGTGAGTGTCAAGAAAAAACCCGGTGGCCGGGTCACCTTGTACGAACCGGGTGATACCGTTACTGAAAATGCGCTCTTCGCGGCCGCCTGTACGAAACAAGAGACATTTATAGAGTTTGCCAGTGCCAACTACTCCGTGCAGGAAATCTGTTTTTTTCTCCAGAAACTCGGCGTCAGTGTCAAAGGCGTCGGTACTAGTAAGATGACGGTCGAAGGGGTGTCCTATATCAAAAAAAACGTCACCTATGCGCCGAGTGAAGACCCTATCGAAGCCATGTTCTTCACGTCCGCAGCCATCACCACTAACTCGCAGATAACCATCTGCCGCGTTCCCATTGAGTTTATGTCGGTCGAGCTGCTAAAGCTGGAAAAGATGGGTGCCCGGATTGATCGAACCGAACGATACAAGGCAGTGAACGGACAAACCGACCTTGTCGACCTGACCATTCATAAGCACGACGGACAGCTGAAGGCGCTGGCCGACAAAATCCACTCGCTGCCCTTTCCGGGTTTGAACGCCGACAATCTGCCTTACTTCGTGCCCATAGCAGCAGTTGCCAGAGGACGCACCCTCATTCATGACTGGATGTACGAAAACCGGGCTATCTATTACACGGAGATGAGCAAGATAGGCGGCCAAATCGAGCTGGCCGATCCGCACCGTGTCTACGTTACCGGTCCCACCCGTTTCACCGTCAGCGATGTGGTCTGCCCGCCCGCCCTACGTCCCGCCAGCCTGCTGCTCATCGGCATGCTCGCGGCCAACGGTACCAGTATGTTGCGCAGCATTTACACCATCCAGCGCGGCTACGAAGACTTGGCCGAACGCCTCAACAGCCTCGGCGCCAAAATCACCATCCTCCACGAAATCTAGTGGTTAGTGGTTAGTGGTTAGTGGTTAGTGGTTAGTGGTTAGTGTGAGTTTAGCAGTGCTTGCTTTCCTGCGTCATCCCGGCGAAGGCCGGGACCCAGTAGATAATTTGCCCTGTAAGTGCTCCTTTTTCTCAACTAAGTAAATAAAAGCATCACTTTCAGTGATAAGTAATTGACTGGATCCCGGCCTTCGCCGGGATGACGCAGGAGAGATAACCATTTTGTGCTATAATCACCTCTGTTCAATGAGCACTTATTAAAGCCTCAAAAGCGCCAGCTTTTGGCCAACATTGATAATTGTAAATTGGCAACTGCTAATTGCTTTTGCAGTGCAAAAGCTCGCGGGTGTCGTATAACGGCTATTATCCCAGTTTTCCAAACTGGTGACGGGAGTTCGATTCTCCCCACCCGCACCAATGTGACACAAGGGATTGCTCCTTATCTGTTAGCACCAAATCTTTACAGTTCTCAGACTCGGTTATAACCTTAGCTAATTCAGCCTTTATGCTCGGTAAGTCCTCGACCATTGGTACTAGCCACGGATTAGGCGTGATAACAACGGTCTTGTTTATCAAGGTAGGGTTATATCCTATGCAGAGCAAGATGTCTCGACGAGTGTTTAAGTCACCCATGCGGAACTGGTCAGTAGCATTACTTAATCGTTCAAGCGTATGGCCAATAATCTCGTACCAATTTTTTACCCGATTTGCTGTATCTTGCTGTTGTTGCTGTCGGTGGGCTAGCTCGGCTTCTAAAGGCGCTGCTTTACGTTTGTAGGTATCAACACCAATGGTAGCGTTAGTGACCAGATCAACAAGACTATCAAGCTGTGTCTGTATCTCACTAATCGTGGCAAACTGGGCTTTCTGGATATCGTCTCTACTGTCAATTTCACTGGCTGCAATAGTCTTTATTGCTTTCAAGCCCCATTCATAGAGCAAGGGGCTGATTTCGTACTGGCTCATGAGGGTATCGAGCTGTTTACGTAAATCCTTTTCACCAATTACCTTTTGCTGGCAACCACCTTTCTTACGGGTGCAGTGATAGTACGTATGGTAGTTAATACTGCCGTCTTTAAGCTTACGACGAGCAGTATGGGCAGTTACAGAGCAACCACATTCACCACATTTGAGCAGGCCACGCAGTTCAAAGCTTTTCTTAGCCACGTTACGCTTGCAGCCTCGACCAAACAGTAGGGTCTGCACTTGGTTGTACTCATCTTCTGTAATCATGGCCTCAAAGTCAGCCTTACTGTCTTTGTCTAGGTCATCAGGAAAATCAGGATGTGGTACCCAACCCATGTAGCGACGATTGACCAATATCTTATTAAGACCACTGCGAGACATTGGCTTGCCACCAATTTTGGCACGTTTAATAGACGTATAACCCCATTCGTTTATCATGGCAGCGACTTCAGCTACTGTATAGTTACCAGTTAAAAACATATCAAAACCCTTACGGATAAGTAGCCAGCGTTCAGGGTCTTTCTCAATAAATCT
>JBBPZG010000126.1:0-2586 GCA_038199095.1 Saccharimonadales bacterium (SeqCode) | reverse complement strand
GAGCCTATTCGCAAGGGTTTTGGGCGTGGACTATTAGAAGCCGGTAAACGTGATGTTAATGTAGTAGCAGCCTGCGCAGATTTGACTGATTCGACGCAGATGAGTTTGTTTAAAAATGAGTTTCCGGAACGCTTTATAGAGATCGGCGTGGCCGAGCAAAATCTGGTTACTGTGGGGTCCGGCCTGGCTGCGATGGGGAAAGTTCCTTTTGTGTCTTCTTACGCAGCTTTTAGCCCGGGCAGGAACTGGGAGCAGATCCGTACTACGATTTGTTTGAATGACAGGCCGGTCAAGGTTGTGGGCAGCCATGCCGGCGTTAGCGTTGGCCCCGACGGTGCCACGCACCAGATGCTGGAGGACATCGCCCTGATGCGCGTGCTGCCCAATATGGTAGTGATCGTGCCAGGCGATTCGCTGGAAGCCGAAAAGGCCACCCTATCTATGGCTACAGATAAACGGCCCAATTATTTACGCTTAGCACGGGAAGCCACGCCGATTATTACGACCGCCAAAACCCCCTTCGAAATTGGTAAGGCCTATGTGTTTGAAGCCGGCGAAGACGTCACTATTATTGCTACAGGTACGATGACTTACCAAGCGCTCGTGGCGGCTGAAGCTATGTATAAAGATGGTATCCAGGCCGAAGTGGTGCACGTGCCTACCATCAAGCCGCTCGATGGGGAAACTATCCTGAAAAGCGTGCGAAAAACCGGTGCGGTAGTCACGGTAGAAGAAGGCCAGATCATCGGCGGCCTCGGCGGCGCTATTGCCGAGCTATTATCCGAAGAGCACCCAGTACCGATCAAACGAGTTGGCATGCGCGACCGCTTTGGCGAATCCGGCTCACCCGAGGAACTCCTGGAACATTTCGGCCTGACTGCAAAGCACATCCGCCTGGCCGTACATGCCGTGCTCGATAAAAAATAATCTAGCGATTTAAAAGGTTTCCTAGTTCCTGGACTGCTACTTGCTGCTCAGCTTGCGACATAGGCATTTGTACTAGTATATTAGGATCCAAGCAAAACGAGCTGTTAGCAATATCTTCCCTGATGTATTGGGCAGTACCCGCATTATAGGTCACTACGAGATCATCTTTTTCCCCAAGGGGACCATATGTTTCACAGTGAGCCTCATTGAACTCCATTGACCTCGGCGATGCCGCGTAAACAAGCGGATTTTTAGGGTTTTTTGCTGTATTTTTGGCTGACTCCCCACTCAGGGCAGCAATGGCTGCCACGACAGTCGCGATACCTAGAGCTTTTGTGGCAAAGACGGCAATCGGATCGTTTTCTTTAAGAAGCTGATACTTTTCTTTATATCCCATAGTCAGAATTGTACTACAGTTTTAACCCACACTACTATCTGTATCGAACCATAAGCGGCTATGCAGGTAAACGGGCTCGCTCGAGGAACTCCTGGAACATTTCGGCCTGACTGCCAAACACATCCGTTTGGCCGCCCACGCTGTTATTCAAAAACGCTAAAAGTTATCAATCGCTTCCAGAACGGGGAATAAAGACGCGCCTTTTGTAATGTCCGCATCCACTTTCAGCCCATAGTTCTTCATAGAATTTCCAGACAAGCCAATAATTTTTGCTGTTATACCGGTGTTTTTGACTCTTTCTAGGACATCTTTTGCATCACTGCCATCCGTTAAACCGGGACGGAGGTTGCCGTCCAGGATTATCACGTTACAATCGAGTGAACCCTGATGCATATCATCTATAGCTGCCAAAGCTGCTAAAAGAGTGGCTGCTTCACGCTTCACTATATGCTGGCCCAATGCCAAGTAGCGCTGCAATGAATCTCTTATGCCGTCATCATCTTCAATTACCAGAACTCGGGCGCTTTCCATAGCAATAATCTTATGCTGGTATGCTTTGCGCAGCAAGCACAAGCAGTTATACTCATGCTATGCCTTTGACATTGAATGAAATACGGCGGAATTGCCAGCAGGCCCGGAAGCGCATGACGCACGCGCGGACAGAAAAGTGGGCTTTTGGAGCGTTTAACCTTGATGATGAGGCGACTTTACGGGCGGTGGTACAAGCAGCGGCTAAGAAACAGGCACCAGTGTTAGTGGAAGTCAGCCAGGGCGAAGTTGATGACATTGGGCTTGATAACGTCCGTGACATGGTCGATAACTTTAAGTACCAGTACGGCGTTGAGATATATGTAAATCTGGACCATAGCCCTAGTGTAGAAGCCGCCAAGAATGGTATTGAAGCTGGCTTTGAGTTCATACACATTGACGTGTCACAGGCCGATCACAATGCCACAGACGAAGAGATTACCGCGGCTACACGGGAAGTTGTCGCCTACGCCCGGCTGACGGGTGCTTTGGTAGAGAGTGAGCCGCATTACTTTGGTGGTAGCTCGAACGTGCATACCGAAACTATTGATTATGACGAGATTAAGAAGACCTTTAGTACGCCAGAAAGCATGAAGACGTTTGTTGAAGCTACTGGTATCGATACTTTTGCCGCGGCGATTGGCAATCTGCACGGTAAATATCCCGTGCCCAAAGTTCTGGATCTGGAGTTATTAAAACAACTACGGGCAGCGTCCGATTGCAATATTAGTCTG
>JBBPZG010000125.1:0-10065 GCA_038199095.1 Saccharimonadales bacterium (SeqCode) | reverse complement strand
TAAGAGTTTTTAACCGTTTAATTTCATTGATATCAATTGCCATAGTTATGCTTCCTTTTCATTCTATGTTTCCTTCTCTTGTCGTCCCACCGGAGGCTGGGATCCAATCGGTAGACGAATTCTTAATATATTGGTTTCCAGCCTTCGCTGGAATGACGTGCTAAGGAGTCGTTGCCTTTGCTGGGGCTTCGTCTTTGTCTGGGGTGTCTTCGGTCTTCTTAGCAGAAGCTTTGCCGGTATTGATAGCACTCTTGACGTAATCAGCGATCAGCTGGATGGTCTTAATTGCGTCATCATTGGCAGGAATAGGATAGGTGACCTGGCTCGGGTCGGCATTGGTGTCTACAATGGCTACAATCGGCACCTTCAGCTTGTTGGCTTCGCGTACGGCGTTATCATCGTTGACAATATCGACGATAAAGACAGCACCCAGGCGGCTATTCATATCCTTAATACCACCGTAAATAACATTCATTTGGTTGATCTCTTCCTGGAAGCGCTGCACTTCGAGCTTGTTGTACTTATTGGCCAGCTCACCGGAGGCCATGCGCGCTTCCAAGTCCTTGACGTGCTTGACGCGGCCGCCAATGGTATTCTTATTGGTCAGCATACCGCCAAGCCAGCGCTCGGTTACATAAGGCATACCCGTTTCTTCTGCGGTCTTTTTAATAATATCCTGCGCCTGGCGTTTGGTGCCCACCAGCAGGACCTGTTTACCGTCGCTGGCCGTCTTGGTCAGGAAGCTCAGGGCCGTTTCCAGACTGCTAACTGTTTTAGCCAGGTCAATAATATGCGTGCCGCCCCTTTTACTGTGGATAAAGGGCGCCATCTTGGGGTGCCAGCGCGCCGTTTTGTGGCCAAAGTGCGCACCGGCCTCTAATAGTTGCTTAATGTCGACGTCTGTCCCCATAATCTGTATTCTCCTTGTTCTTGAGCTCCGGAACCTTCACGTGCCTGCACGGCTAGCCGCAAAAGAGGATCAAACCCGAGAGCCTGCTTAATTTATGTACTCAGTTATTATAGCAGCGAAAAGCGGATTGATCAATGAGGCCAATCTGCTCTCTCCGCTGCTGTCGAGCTGACAGTGACGGGGGTTTTAAGCTTCAAATTAGAAAACATTGATATATGATTTAATTTATGCTATAATAGGCTCATTGTGGAATTGCTCTCTCCAAACGCCGGTTGTAGCGAAACAGCGTTGATTAGCGTAGCGGCTCCACCGACTGCGAGCAGAGAGGCCTTTACCTGGCCGCTCATACCTACTGGTTATCAAAACGGCTTAAATACGTTTGAAGCAACAGGCGAGCTAACTACAAACTACATTGTCCGCGTCGTAGAAAATAACACTTCGCCCGCTACTAGTCGGCAAGAAAAATACGAACAACTGGAGCAGCGTGGAGAATCTCTAGGCAAACATCTGCAAAGCCTGCGATCTGCCGGGGTGCCCATTGCTTCAACATTTTTCGTGGTAGGTGATAGCCGGTATGGCCACCCGGCGCTCTACATGGCTACGCGGAAAATTGATGATGATAATGTCTTTGACCAAGCCTTTAAATCTCCTGAAGATACGCAAATTGTCAAACCGCAATTCGAAACGTTATTTACAGCTCTGAGCCGGTACTTTAGGAGTTGCATCGAGTCAGACGAGCCATTTCTAGATGATATAGACAGCTTGCCCCAATATGTTTTTGGCCGCTCCGCGCCATCAGAGGAACCGCAATTTTACCTGGTAGATACAGAGCCCCGCACCAAGCAGCCCGACCGTCCAATACATCTAAAGTTTTTAATTAACGGCTTACATATCATGCTGGAGTCAATGGAGCTAAGGTTTCACCGAGGTACTGTCCTGACTCAGCCCCGGGCCGATTTGGCGTCCTTAACAACGCTGGTGCAGCAGCGGCACGCCAACCTTAGCGGCTGGGGCAACACGCTTCAGGCACAGCTGGCATCCGGTAAGAATGGTATTGCAAAGGGCACTCGCCGGGAGGAGATCCCGCTGGAACAATTGGTTATTCCTAAAAGCACCCTCCCACTCCTATATGATGGCACACCTAAACAGGATCAACTTGCAGCTTAAAACTCATCTCAAATAACTTCTGAGGCAGAAACTGGATGATTTTCGAGTCAGAAAAGTTGAGATGATAGGAAGCCCCGGAACAAGCCCGGGGTAAACTCCACATGGTGTTACACTGACGAGCAGCTCACCTTTTGTGGCCGAAAAGGGCCGGTTTATGGCCAGAAAGTTATTTTGAGATGAGTTCTAGTTTGCGGTGCGGTGAATATCAACTTCTGCTGTGGTTATTGACCGGATGCTAACAGATGTGTATACTAACATATTGATTATGAAAAAGAGTTTGCATCCTGACAATTACCGCTTGATGGTCTTTGAAGACCTGAATAACGGCTTCCGTTTTTTGACACGTTCCACCGCTGCCACCAGCGACACAACCAAGTGGGAGGATGGCAATGAGTACCCGTTGGTAAAAGTTCATATAACCAGCGCCTCGCATCCCTTCTTCACCGGCGAGGAACGCATCCTCGATATCGAAGGCCGTGTCGATAAGTTCAAGGCCCGCGCCGCCGCTGGTGCCGCCGCCAAAGACAAGCGTGCTGCTGCTGCCAAAAAGCAGTCAAATCGTGAAAACGCCAAGATCGAAAAAGCCGAAGTACGTGCTTCCAAAATTACAAAGTAATTTTTCCTCCCGTCATCCCAGCGAAGGCTGGGATCCAATCAGTTATCATCTTCTTAACCTCAGCTAAAAGAACGCTCTCGCGCAAATTATATATTGGATCCCAGCCTTCGCTGGGATGACGGGAGATCTGAGCTATACTTATTGAGATGGAACAAAAAGAGCAGCAACTGCGTAATGAACTAGCCGAACTGGATAAACAGCTCCAGGACCCGGCTATTTTCAGTGATAAAAGCTATCCTAAGATTGCTAAGCGTAAGAGCGCATTAGAAGATATTATTGCCCTGTTTGATGAGAAGGCCCGGCTGCAGAGTGATAAGGCCGGGGCAGAAGAACTCAAAAATAATTCGGATAGTGAAATGCAAGGCATGGCCCTATTAGAGCTCGAGGAGCTGGAACCAAAAATTGCGGCAAATCAGGAAAAACTTATTGCAGCACTGACGCCGCAGGATCCAAACAATGACCGTGACGTGATCATTGAGATCCGCGCCGCGGCGGGAGGTGACGAATCCAGCTTGTTTGCCGGCGAACTGTACCGTATGTATATCCGGTGGGCAGAAAATCATAATTATAAGACTGAGCTACTGAGCGAAAGCCCGAGTGAAGCCGGTGGCTTTAAAGAAATCACCTTTGGTGTTCAGGGCGCGGAAGCCTACAAAAACCTCAAGTTTGAGGCTGGTGTGCACCGCGTGCAGCGTGTGCCTGTCACTGAGAGCCAGGGTCGTATTCATACATCTACAACTACCGTGGCTGTACTGGCAGAGGCCGAAGAGTCAGATATAGAGATTAGTCCTAACGACCTGCGTATCGACGTCTTCCGGAGTGGCGGCCATGGCGGCCAATCAGTTAATACGACTGATTCGGCGGTACGGATCACCCACCTGCCCTCCGGCCTGGTCGTCACCAACCAAGATGAAAAGTCCCAGATTAAGAATAAAGCCAAGGCGATGAGTATTTTGCGCTCCCGGCTTTTGCAGCAAAAAATTGACGAGGAACGGCAGCAGCAATCCGATGTCCGCAACAAGCTTATCGGCAGCGGCGACCGCTCCGAAAAAATCCGTACCTACAACTTCCCCCAGGACCGCATCACCGATCACCGCATCGGCTACTCGCGTTCCAACATCCCCGCCGCCCTGGCCGGCGACATCGACGACCTCATCGACCACCTCCAATCCGCCGAACACGAACTCCTTAGCAATGAATAAGCTAATGGCGGGATTTTATCTTATAACCGGCCCGCCAGGTTCCGGAAAATCAGCTATCCATACCGAGTTACTTAAACGCGGTTTTATGGCCATGGACGGTGATGATATAGCAAGTTTTATTGCTAAAGAAACAGGCTTGCCGGCGACTGAAGACAACTCGACAGATATTGCTTGGGAAAAGCAACACTCGTGGGATTGGAAACGGCCAGAAATAGAAAAACTTGCTACTATAGCTCGCAGCCAAGCTGTTTTTCTATGTGGCGCAGCTACCAATAGCCGTGACTTTTATCCCTTATTCGGTAGAAAATTCCGTCTGACCCTTGACGAAAAAAGTTTGGTAGAGCGCATCCTGACTCGCACTGGTAAATCTTATGGTAAAGGACCGGGCCAAATTGAACAAATACTTGAATGGAAGCGAGATGGTGAAAAAACAGCGGCAAGCCATGGTGAAATTATTATTAATGCCGTGCCTCCTGTGGAAGAAGTCGTAGACACCATTTTAAGCCATCTATATGAACCTTGACTATTGGCTTACGCAGGCCGTGACGCACTTAGCCCAAGCTGGGATAGGGACGGCGCGGTTGGATGCGTTGGTTTTGTTGGAGGATGTGGTTGGGAGAGACCGGGCTTGGTTGCTGGCGCACCCAGAAGAAGAGCTTTCTAAAGGCCAGGTGGACAAACTCGAAAAGTTGCTCAGGCGGCGGGTGGCACATGAACCATTGGCGTATGTGCGCGGGAAGACTGAGTTTTACGGCCGGGAGTTTATCATCACGCCGGCGGTTTTGGAGCCGCGGCCGGAGTCTGAAACTATGATTGATTTACTTAAGGAACTTTGTTTGTTCACGCCTACTGCCACTCCTTCCCGTTATTCCAAGCCGTCTCTGCGTCATCCCAAACTTGATTTGGGACCCAGTCGAATAAAGAGTGCCGGAGGCACGCATAATGTACTGGGTCCCGGCTTTCGCCGGGATGACGCAGGAGGAAGTTTGGCCCCTACAATACGGGTGGCGGATGTGGGGGCCGGTAGCGGGGCGCTGGGGATTACTGCTGCTTTGGAGCTGCCAGGTGTGTCTATTGACCTGTTAGAGATCGATGCTGCTGCCTTAGAAGTGGCTAAGATGAACGTTGATAAATATACAATAAGCGTAAGCGTGATACAAAGTGATTTGCTTAATTTGCAGGGTCGTACCCTGCAAGATTACGATGTGCTGCTCTGTAACCTGCCCTATGTACCAGATAGCCATACGATTAACCAGGCGGCAATGCATGAGCCGCGGATCGCTATCTTTGGTGGTCCTGACGGGTTGGATTTGTACCGCCGGCTCTTCGAGCAAGTCGCTAAGCAGCAAAAGCAACCGTTGTTTATTTTGACAGAGTCCCTACCGCCCCAGCATGAGGCCTTGCAAGCCATTGCCGAAGCAGCCAGCTATAAACTGCTAAAAAGTGATGATTTCATACAGGTATTCCAACTCACGATTAACTAAGTTAACGACTCTCCGACCTAAAAGCCTCGTACCAGGTTTACGTATAGGGTATGCAGCGTGTTCGTCCATACTGTCATCCTGAATTTATTTCAGGACCCATGCAAGCTTATTGTGCCGTATAGGTCCTGAAATAAATTCAGGATGACACATGAGACATGGTGAATGCTGGATAGACCTGGGACAGCAGCTTTTGAATACATAAGTGAGTTTTGCTAAATGCTTCCCATTGCTGCATGTAACCACTAAGGCTATTGGCTTGCAAATGAACTATATATTTACAAAGCTAAATCATATGCAAGCATCGTGGGTACTGTCTATTGGCCAGTTGGTGCTGGTAAGGTGCCGAGGGTGGCGGTCAGGTGAAGGGTTTTATCGCCGCGGATGACGGTGAGCTTGACGTTATCACCTGGCTGGTGCTGGTTGAGCAAGCTCGTCAGGCTGTGGTTTTCATCGATTTTTTTACCTTCAACTTCGGTGATAATGTCGCGCTCTTGTATGCCTGCCTTATTGGCTGGGCTGCCGACTAGAACTGAGGGACTAGCTGGATCGCTACTGGGAGCTACAAAGGCACCATGCTGCACTTTTAGGCCAAACTGACTGGCAATATCCGCGGTCAGCGGTATATAGCGCACACCTATATAGGGCCGTACAAACTTGCCGGACTTGAGTACCTGGCCGATCAGACCACGGACGTCGTTAATAGGAATGGCAAAGCCGATACTCTGGGCGTTGCCAGCTATCGCCGTATTGATGCCAATCACCTGTCCATTTAGATTTACCAATGGACCGCCAGAGTTGCCTTCGTTGATGGCGGCATCGGTTTGGAACAGGTTATCTAAGTTTTCGGCAGTGGCGGCATTGCCCGAACTATCCCCTGCCTGGACGCTGCGGCCAAAACCCGAAATAATGCCACTGGTAACGGTGTTCTGGAACTGGCCTAGCGCATTGCCAATGGCTACCACATCATCACCTACTTGGACATTTGAGGAGTCTCCAATGCTAGCCGCGGTGAGCTTATGCCCTTTAGCGTCATTAATCTTGAGGAAGGCGATATCGAGGCTGTCATTATCCCCTGTTCTGCCAATGACCGAGACGTTTTTGAGCTCGGTGCCATCACTAAGCGTAACGCTGACACTTGTGGTACCGGTGGGCACCACGTGGCGGTTCGTCATAATAACGCCGCCAGAAGAAATAATGACTCCTGTTCCGGCGGCTTGCTGGTCCTGCGAAGGCTGGGCAAAGCCAAAGAAGCCAAGGCTATCCTGCGAACTGCTAGAGCTGCCCGAGATGTTGACATTAACGCTAACGACGCTCGATCCGACTGATTTAGCGATCTGGCTGATCAGCTGGCTCTGGCCGGTAACAACTTTCTTCTGGTTACCTACGGTAGTACTGTATAAACCATTCTGGTTGTGGTGGTTTTCTAACCAAGCCCCGCTAAAGCCCGCAAGGCCGGATAGCACTATCAGCCCTAACCCTGCCAGTCCCCATCGCCACCTCTTGGTGGGTCCACCCCGGAGTTGTGGCCGCGGCCTACCCTTTGCAGCTTCATCGCCGCGAACTGCTTTTTTACCTGTCTTATCCGTAAGATTTGCCATTTATTACCTCTTAGCTATTTTGTTTAGCATAGTCACGCCTGCCTTTAAGCAATCAAATGTCTGGAGCGGAAATACAACGATACCATTAAAGCTACCGCAACGAGCAGGACAATCGCTAACGTCTGGCGTTTGAGGAACTGCGAAAGCCGGTCAACATGCTGCAGATAGTAAAGTATTGCCAGGCCATAGCCAATAAACGTCAGGAACAGTACTGGCTGGGCCAATATATTTTTGCCGAGGCTTGAATAAGTGATCAGCATGTGGCTAAGCAGCCAGGCTAGCGCCGCGCCAAAGTAGCCCCATACGAGGGCTAGCATATTAGCATAAGGCTCGCTGAAGATATCCAAAAAGTGCCGCGCAGCCAGATAGCAGAATAAACCGGTTAGTAAAGTTAAGCCATAAACCGGCCCAGCATCCCAACTAAGGTACAGTGCCATCAGAGCGGCCAGCTGACCAATGAAAGCCTGAGCAGTCACCTTGAGCATAGTCGACCCTGGCTTAATAACGAGTAGCCAGACTGCATATAAGACGGCCCAGATAAACTGCAGGAGCCAGCTACCGCTCTGCGTAATAAAGACTACTATTGATAGGCCGACCATCAGGTCGACTGCATTAGCCCGGACATTAGCGACCCAGAAACGGGGATGAACGGCAAACATGCGCCATTTACTCAATACGACAATAAGGGCTGCCAGCGCGACAAAGTGCAGCTGGACCAGCACGAATACGGCTACCGGCAGCACCAGGACTAGTCCCAGGTGCAAAATGTAGGCAAAACCACTGGCTGGTTTAATTTTGCGGAGTATTGGCCTCATCACTACCTATTATGATAGCAAAGTCGGCCCCATTCGTAGCTATTGTCGTATCCTGCAAGCTGTCTGCGGCCGTTACGCCTAGCCGTTGCTCAAGATAGTGCTTCGTGTACTTATTCTTATGCGTTAGATCCACTAAGGTGGTTTGTGTCCAACCGCTGCTTGGCGTATTTGCTGTACCGACGATGTTATAGCCATAGGAACGCAGCTCATTGGCTTTTTTGGTAGCCAGGCCGGGTATCAAGCTGCCATTCAGCACGAGTACTTTGGCGTGCTCCCGCATGACATAGGGATCTTTCAGCTGGCTGCGGACGTAAGCCTGGATACCGCTAAAGTCAGTCTGTCCGGCTATCGGTACCACTACTGACTGCCCTTTTAGTTGGACAGTTTTAATGATGTTGTTCTGCTGGTCACCTATCCCTACCGAAGTTGTGTTCACATCGCTAACCTTTTTTAGGAGACTGTACAAGCGGTTGGCATTATTTAATGACATATCGGTCGAAACATTGTTGCCAAAAGCGCTCAGCAGGCCAGAAATTTTCAGGGGATTGCTGAGTGTACCGAGGGTTTCAACCTTGCCCTTGAGTGCTAGCATTACGGCCCGTTGGCGCTGGGCCCTGGCGAAATCACTGCTGGTTTCGCGCGAGCGGACATAGCGCAGCGCACTGACCCCATCAAAGGTCTGCAAACCGGCCTTGGCGAGCAGCGGATTGTTGCCGTTTTCCCAGGCCATAGTCGGATCGACCAGATTTGTCGGCACGTTGACATCGACGCCGCTGACCGTATCAATTGCCTGCTGGAAAGCCTGGAAATTAACGAGTACGTTGTAATGGATATTAACGCCGAGTGCGCTCTTAATAGTCTGGTCTACGGTATCGAAGCCCGCCTGGATAGCCTTGGGATCGGTACTACCTGGTTTGACCTTACCCAGGTAGGCAAATTCGCCAGTTTCCCAGGCACCGTTAATCTTCATGCTGCCGCCACCCGGAACGTTGACATATAAGTCCCTTGGAATACTGAGGAGCGTTGAAGTATGGTTGACCGGGTCAACGCTGACCAACATCATAGTGTCTGTCAGGTCTGGCCCGTCGTGGTTGCCGCCGCCGCGGCCAAGTAACAGAATGTTTACCCGGCCGTCGCCTTCGCCTTTTAATAAGTCTGGATTGACGTTCGACTTCAGGGCCTCGGCGGTCCCGGTACCGCCTTTAAAGACTTTATGGAGTTTTAGGTAACTCTGCGAGAACAATAAGCCACCAAAAGCAATCAATAGAACCATAGCTACAGCTGCACTCCGGAAGCCCCAACGGCGGATGTGACGCCATTTGGCCTGGCGCGATAGTGCCTCTAGGCGAGATGGGCTGTCCTGGCCGGGCAGTTCCATATCCATTAGCGGCCGCCGTGCAGCAGCGGAGGGCTGGTCCGAAGCTATTGCTTCTGGCTCGTGAACTGGGAACTGGGAGCTGGGAACTAGCTGGTCAGAAGTGGTTCGTGGTTGGTGATTCGTGATTAGTGGTGCAGGATTGGCAGGCTGGGCGCTTGGAGCAGCTGTGTACTGTATGCTGTTAGCTGTTAGCTCTGCCTTAAGCGCCACGGGCATATTAGATATTTTGTGAAGCGGCGCCAGAGGCTGGACAGGCCGCCGTGGCCGGACGCCAACCACCGCCTTTACAACCCGTGGTGAACCCAGGGGTTGTGGTGCCTGTACCGGCGGGGCACCTATAGCTTGTGGGTGTGCAGACACTACCTCCGTCACTGGTACTGGACTTACGAAGGGCCTTTTTTGTGTTTGGCGATGTGTTTGTGTTGCACGCCTTTTAAATCTTGACGTATCCATCTCGAACTTCTCCTAGCATAACTGCATTCCGCTTATATGTAAACCCCCAAAATTCGATTCTGTAAATTATTGCTAGAATTCCTCCGTTATTTCAAATATATGCTCTTACAAATTGTTTTTCCTTTCATACTGAACACCCCGCGTGCGTCGTGTGTCATCCCGGCGAAAGCCAGGACCCAGTCAATAAAGTGTGCGCAGCACTCCTCCTGCAGCTTGTCATCCCGGATGTAGTCCGGGACCCCTACGAACACAGGCACTACGCTAGAGACATCACCCTATCTTCACTCTCAAACCTAACCTCTCTTTCTCCTCATTACTTTTTGGTGGCAAAAAGTAACACAAAAAACCACCGCATGGACGGAAAAGCTTACTAAATAACAGCTGTTTTGTATCCGGCTCTCCAAGCGGCTACCCACTTCTATATTGCTTTTGTTCACGCGGC
>JBBPZG010000124.1:0-8584 GCA_038199095.1 Saccharimonadales bacterium (SeqCode) | reverse complement strand
GGTCCCGGCTTTTGCCCGGATGACGCAGTGTAGGAGTCTTTGCTGATTTGCGAACGGGGTTCCCCAGTCAAGCTGAGGGCAAGCTCTGAAACGAGTGCAGGATGACGTCTCGGGCGTCGGTTCAGGATGACGAGCTGCGAGAAGTAGTTCGCGGTGACAAGGTCTAGGCAGGTTTATCGGTCGCCCGGAAACTACCATCACGATCAATAAAGATAGTATCGTCCTTACTAACACTCAAGTCGATATGCGCCTCCGTCTTGCTATTCGTCTGAGCCTGGCCTTGAGGATGGCCTAACTGCTTTTTAAGCTGCGCCGCTATCTGATTAATTTCACCCCGTTCCAACTGGTCACTCGATATATTCTGCGTACCCACTGGCGGCATTACCGGCTGGCTGGCCGGTTGGACGGAAGCAGGCTGAGGTGCAGTTTGGAAGGGGGGCTGGTAAGGCTGGGGAGCCGGTTCAGCCATGGCCCCGGTCGCTGGACGAGGAATAGCGTCGACTGACGGCGATCCTAAAGCTTGGGAAGCCGGTGCCGGCTGCGGCCCATCCCCTCGGCGCTTATTGAGCCAGTCATCGAGAAAGGAGGGCGCCGCGGCAGGACGCGGCTGCGCAGCTGGCTGACTAAACTGTCCAGCTGCCGAACTACCGGCTTGGGGACCAAGCGCCGGGTTGGCCGCGCTGCCGCCAAAAGCTGGAGCACCGCCAAACCCAGCGCTAGCCGCCCGCGGTACCTCCTTGGTAGCCATCCGGGCGAAGATGTCCTTTTCGATTGCTCCCTTGGGCTTGCCATATTTGGCCGCCGAAAGCTGCTTAAGAGCATCACTCAGACGCGGGTTGGCCGTACCCAGCGCTGGCAAGGTTGCCATACTGAACGGCTGCGTCGGCACGCCGCCGATTAGCGTCCGGACAATCGTATTGTAGTTCGGCACGCGCAACAGATCGTCACCATCAAAGATTGGCTGGAAATATTTACCCAAACTCTCAACGTCATTCTGGCCAATTCTAAAAGATACGATCGTACCCATATTACCGAACACAGCGTCCCGGATCTCCTGCGTCAACTGGGTAGTGAACTGGTTAGCCACAATCAGGTTCAAGTGATATTTTCGGGCCTCGGACATGATGGTTGCAAAACTATCGGTCGAGAAGTTCTGGAACTCATCCACGTACAGGCTAAAATCCACCCGCTGGTCTTCCGGTATATTCGAGCGGCTCATGGCTGCCGCCTGGAACTTCATCACGAATATCATACCTAACAACTTACTATTTAAGTCGCCCGTCCGGCCCTTACTCAGGTTTACCAGTAGGATCTTTTTATTGTCCATAATGTCACGCAGGTCAAAAGCGCTTTTGGTCTGGCCAATAATATTACGCATCATTTCGTTACTCAAAAACGCACCAAACTTACTCACAAACCAAGCTGTAACTTCACCTGATTCATTAGACCGCTGCATGGCTGGGAACTGCTTCTGCCAAAAATCTAGCACGGTTCTATCGGTTACGTATTGTAATTTTTGCTTCAGAAATTGCGGGTCGCGAAATAACTGAGGAATTTCTATGAAGGTACCCCCGTTAGGATCAGACATAACAGCCAAGGCGGCATTACGGAACATATCCTCATAACGGGGACCCATAATACCTTGGTGTTGCGGATCGTACAACTTGTACAGCATATTTAAGACTTCTTGGATTAAGAAATCTTTCTGATCGGGTGTCTGGAACTCGAACAAATTAAGTCCCATCGGGTAGTCCATGTCAGCCGGCGAAAAGTAAATGACGTCTTCAGTCCGCTCTTTTGGCACCATGGACAGCAGCTTCTCGGCCGTATCACCGTGCGGATCAACAAAGGCAAAGCCATTACCGTTGAGCATATCCTGAAGCGCCAGATTCTCCAGAAAGGTCGACTTACCGACGCCAGTCTGCCCCACCACATACATATGCCGCTGGCGGTCATGCAGGCTCAGGCGGATCGGCTTCTTAGCGCCGCGGAAGACGTTATAACCCAGCAGCAAGCCTTCTTCAGGGACGTTACGCGGGCCATCGACTTGCTTAGAACCCTGCCGGGCCAGCTGGGACGTCGGAATGTTACGCTGGTCCGGAAAGTGGAAAAGTGTCGCTAGCTCCACGGAATTCAAAATATTCTTATTCTGCTGCGGCGGGAAGAAGCGCATGATGTACGCCGTCACCAGAGCATCATTATCCTTGGCGGGCGTATACTTAAAGCCGTTTTTACCCGGCGCATCATATAGCGAAAAACTAGCTACGATATTAGCCAGGATGGCCTGGGCCCGCTGACTGATATTCGATGACGCCACGACCCGGATTACTACCTCATAGCCGGGGTGGCGCGTTTTTTCGTCAATCGCATCCAAGGTCGCCTGCTCCATATTCGACAGTTCAGGCTTCTTCTTTTCACCGTCCTTATCACTGGCTTCCGGGGGCTTCACAAAGGCTGTAGCCAGGTCTTTAGCCAGGCCGCCGGGCGCCAGCTTCCTATCATTACCCTTGCGCTTCTTATCAGCCAGCTCATTGGCCGTTTTACGCCACGACGGGCTAGCCGGCCGCATCAGTATCTGGATACCGGCCCCATCTTCTTTGCCGAGGGTAGCCAGCGAATTAAGCAGTGACAGCATAGCGTCACGCCTCAAGTCCTGAAAGGTCGCGATCGGATAAGCAAACGGCTCTTTCAAGCTTAGTTCCCCGCCCAATGTGCCGCTAGCTTTACCGACCGGACTAAAGATATTATGTTCGGCAACTTCTTCCAAGCGAGCAGCCGGATAGGCGCTGACAATTGCCTGCTTAACCACCTCCAGCAAGGCGATCGGCACCGCCGCATAAAAGTATACAAAGCCCTGTGAGCCAACGATCTCGAACGCAAAGTGACGCTGGCCATAAAAATTATTTTTAAAGCCCTTCTGCCAGGTGCTGGCGATAATATTAAAGATTATTTCTGCTTTACTGATAATTTCTTGGTCAACGTCGCGGGAGTCCCTGCCACCCACATCCAAGTCGTCGCTCGGCGGCGGCATGTGGATCAGTAAGGGTACGATCTTCAGTCCGCGCTCATAATTTTTTTGTTCACGAAATGTCCTACGCGCCTGCAAAAAAATGATCGGCGCAGCAATCAAAATCATGACAAAAATGATGAGTATAACGATAATAAATGTTGTCATTAAGTCTACTTGCTCAACTTAATAGTCTTGTCGTAGCGCTTTTTCATATAATCTGCCCTGAACACTGTCAGCTCTTCGCTTTGCTGGTAAGGGTTATCTCTGGTACGTTCAACAATCTGCTTAGCTTTATCTACCCATTCCTTTTCAATCAAGTCGCCATCGTCAGAAACATCCTTTGCAGTACTATCCGATGTTTTAGAAACATCATTCTGTGTAGTATCTGATGCCGGATTGAGCGGTAAAGGCATTGGCAGAACCGGTAGGGCTGCTGGCGCCTGCTGGGCGCGGGCAGGTGCCTGCTCGGCTGCTGTTGGCAACTGTTCAGGTACCTGGGTATTAGTTTCACTGCCCGCCTGTGGCAGCTGCTCCTGGACAGGCGGCAAGCTCAAACCAGACGTTTCATGCGATGATTGGTCCATGGCTATTATTATAGACCAAAACCCCTTGGATATACCAGCCGCCATGCCCTTTCAAATCCTACTTATGCCGGCGCTCCTAAGTTTGTGCGCGTCTTATTGCCCAATCAAAGTACACGGTAGGGCTTTTACAAGATGGTATTTACAAGCTAGTAGGGTTGCAGCGTACTGACGGCTAATGCGTGTAATGGCCTGTTTACTAGCTGGCTATGGTGCGCTGTTCCCTATTATAGGAAGTATACATAGACGCTAGAATGGCGAGCGGTACTAGAATAATTATGTCGCGGGCGCCCAGCTCACCAATAGTTTGTAAGGCAATGAGTCCGGCCAGCAGTACTGCAAAAGCAGCCGCTATCCGGCGCCTAGTCTTCGGTAGCGGGCCATGTACATTGCTAATGCCTAACGTCAGGCCAAAAGCAGCATACAAGCTAGCAGCTAGAAGCACAAAGGCTGGAAACAGCATAAACGAAGGCAACTTTAAGGGGTCAGTCAAACCAAAGAACAGGCCGTCAGCCATAATAAGGGCTGCGAGCCTGCCGGACTTTTGGGTTAAAATTTGCTTAATCATAGCTGCTGGGCTGCTGGTGCTTTCTATTTTATGTAAAAGCGCCGCTTATTGCAGAGGCAGGCGGCGCAAGGTTAATACTGGTGCTGAGGCAGCAAATCCGCTCATATAAATAAACTATTGTAGCGCTTGCTGCCTGCAGCTTAGGAGTCACCGCAAAACAAGTTTTGTGGGGCTCCTTGACTGACCGCTCTGGTGGCTTTTAGGGCCGCGCAGAGCGCTGACACGGTTCTCCCGTTTGTGGACTGGGTAGTCCACGTAAGCCTGCTCCCGCGAGAGCAAATAGTGTTCAGCTTTTACGAACTTTTTGTTTTTGACTTACATGTTCAAGACTAGCATACCAAAACCCCTATGTCAATCATCTAAATAGTTATATAGACAACGATACAGATATAATTACTATATAAATATACATGCAATACTTACAACACTTATACTTTAGCTATCCACAACTTACTGACTCGCAACCGTTTAATCAACTATGTATGGCGTAAAAATCTTATAATCTTTACCTCCATTAGAAACAGTAAATATAGTGGCGCCTTGTCATACTATTTGTGTTTTTCGAGCGTGTTACTATGCTCCCATGTCTACTACTAAAGCTACCGTCACTTTTGGCGCTTGCCAGTTGCCGGACATTCAGGGCAATATGAGCCACAGCTTGGATTATATTTCTCAAGCCCTAACTCATGCCGATCGTGAAGGCATTGACATGCTCTGCTTTCCAGAAGGATTTCTGCACGGTTATACTCGCGACTTTTCCGTAGCGAAAACACGTGCTATAGACCTAGCTAGCGCTGATTTTGCTTACGTATTACGTCACACCGCGTCATATGAAGCCGCTTTTATATTGGGAATGATCGAAATTGATAACGGCAAATTTTATAATACAGCCGTTGTTATCAAGAAAGGCACTCTAATCGGGCGTTATCGTAAAACTCACCCGAACGAAAGGATCTTTCATGCTGGATCAGATTATCCAATATTTACTCTTGAGGGCTTCTCGTTTGGTATTAATATTTGTCACGACGCAAATTATCCCGATGCGGCCCAGCAAGTGGCTCAGGCCGGCGCTCAAGCAATATCTTATCCCCTAAATAATCATCTACCTGCTAAAGTTGCCGAAAAATGGCGCAAGAAGCACCTGGAGAACCTTGTTAACCGCGCCAAAGACACAAAGTGCTGGATTATCTCTTCTGACGTTTTTGCGAAGGAGGAGGCTTCTCTGGCGTACGGCTGCACGGCAGTGGTTAATCCTGCAGGTCACGTCATCAGCCAGGTAGCGGAGCTAACAGAGGGTGTAATCAGTTGCTCCATATCCTTATAATTTCAGCTCAAACGTTTTGTACTAGTAGTTCCCCACTTTTACACTTTTATTTATGACTTATCCCCTGACTTAATACAGGCCACATCTTCTGTAGGATATTTATATTCCCCTCACCTAGAGGCAGATAAAGTTATCTAGAAAACCAGGGTTTATTAGTTATACACAGCTTTTGTATGCATTTAAGCATAATTAGTATTGACGATTCCTCATCTGTTCTATAAGATAAGTCTAGTGCTTGAATAAATTAAGTGCTCAAAAACAAAAACGACCAATAGGGACAACAGCTTCTCGCAATCTGTTGTCCCACCAAACAAAAAAACCCAAACCTTAAAAAGCAAACACAAACAAAAACATTAAATTATTCTTAAACACCTTGCTGATTCCTGCAGCAAGGTGTTTTACTTTGTGCATGGTATGTGCATTTTTCATTGAACATGGGACATGTCGCATAGATGTAGCATGAAACATGTAACAGGGAGTTCGCGGGATGAGGTCAAAGCAAAGTCAGGAGTTTGAAGAGCGGTTTATACGCTTTAGTGTGGGAATTATAAAGATGGTTACGGGGAATACTCGCATTCCCCGTTCAGTAAGTGAGCAAATCATACGGTCTGCTACTAGCATTGGCGCAAATTATGCCGAAGCCCAGAACGCCGTATCCCGGCAAGATTTTAAAAATAAGATTAGCATTTCAAAAAAAGAAGCTGCGGAAACACGCTACTGGCTTAAAGTTATTGAAAAGCTTGCGACAATTCAAGAAATTGCTCCTTATCTAAAGGAATCCCAAGAGATACTTCTAGTTTTGCAAAAGATTGTAACGACATTACGGACCAAATCTGCTACATGAAACATGCCACATCTATGTTCCATGATCAACGCCCCATGTTCCATGAGGCTCATGCATGAGCTCCAGTGTTCAAGGCATTATTAACAATGGTACATCTGGGATAGTCGTTGATATCGAGTGCAGCCTATCTAACAACCTGCCGAACATTATTATTGTGGGATTCGCTAATAAAGCAGTCGACGAAGCTAAAGAACGGATAAGGGGCGCTTTTGCGGACAGCAATCTGGTAGTTCCCCGTAAACGCGTTACCGTTAACCTCGCCCCCGCCGACATTCCAAAAGCTGACAGTGGCTTTGACCTGGCTATTGCTGTGGCGATCATGCTGGCTAGCGAACAGGTTTCGGGCGACTTAGTCAATAAGCGACAAGCCTTTATTGGCGAACTGGGGCTCGACGGCAGCACGCGGGCCATCCGGGGCATCATCGGCAAACTGCTGACTGGCCGGGCAAAGGGCATCACGCACTTTTTTATTCCTACGGCCAACCTTAAGCAAGCCCAGTTAGTGCCAAACATAACCCTATTGCCCGTTACAAATTTGAAGCAACTGTACCATCATCTTACTGATACAGCAGCTATTACGCCCCTGCCTACCGGTAACGGTTTGTATGAGCCTGCCAATGGCGCCACTGCAACTGTTAGAGTGCAGCTCAGCGAGGTCGTCGGTCAGCTCCAAGCCAAACGGGCACTCGAGATTGCTGCGGCAGGCGGCCATAACGTATTTTTTAGCGGACCACCTGGTACTGGCAAGAGTATGCTTGCCAAAGCTTTACCCTCAGTTTTGCCCCCGTTAAATAGAGAAGAAATACTGGAGGTGACTCACTTGCACAGCCTGGCGAGCCACAATTATGAACAGATCATCACAGCCCGGCCGTTCCGGTCGCCGCACCACAGCGCCAGCCATGTGGCCGTCACCGGCGGCGGATTGAATTTGCGGCCGGGCGAGATCAGCCTGGCCCACCGTGGCATCCTGTTTTTTGACGAGCTGCCTGAGTTTAGCCGCATGACCCTGGAAGCCTTACGCCAGCCCCTGGAAGACCGGATTATCAGCGTGGCGCGAGCCAAAGACACCGCGGAATACCCGGCAAATTTTATACTGGTAGCTACGGCTAATCCGTGCCCCTGCGGCTACTACGGTAATACGGATAGCGGAGGCACCTGCCGCTGCCAACCCTTCCAGATTATCCGCTATCGTCAAAAACTCTCCGGGCCAATCCTGGATCGTATAGACCTCTACAGCGAGGTGCACGAAGTCCAGCACGACAAGTTGCTAGCCCAGGCCGCTGACCCCAAAGCCGATGCGGCCGTCCGGACGCGAATTGTCAAAGCACGCGCCCTGCAAATGAAGCGTTTCGTAAGCTCCAGTAAGCTCAATGCCGACATGACCAATGCCGACCTCAAGCAGCACGCTTCACTTGATATACCAGCCACCGAGCTGCTTAACACCGCTGCCCAGCGCCTCAATATCTCGGCCCGGGCCTACATGCGCACTGTCAAAGTCGCCCGCACTATCGCCGACCTCGAAGCCTCAGAGCCCATTACCACCGCTCACATCAGCGAAGCCCTAGCCTACCGCGGCCAGTCGTACAAAGAACAGTAGTTCTCAACAAGGTATGGAGGGTGCTAAACTTAAGGTCAATGGTTTACCTCTTTATAGCAGCAATCTTCTACGCGGCAGCGCTACTATTTGGGACGGCTGCCGCTAGGAACGTGAACAGTAATCTGGCAGTTGGCATCACTAATATCCTAGCGATGGTTATCCCTCTGGCCGTAGCCTTCCCTTACATAAAAAAGGAAACATTTCAGCACCACAGGTTCGGTATAATTATGGCTCTCTGTAGCGGCGCCTGCATTGCTATCTTCGGTATGGCACTTAATAAAAGCTTACCTTGAACAAGGTTGGCATTGTAACACCTATCATTTTTGGCGGCGCTATCTTTATCTCTACCTTACTGAGTACGGTTATTTTCAAAGAAAAAATCACCGCGCTTGAAGGCTATGGTCTAGGTGTGCTAGTTATCGGCTTTGGATTAATCATCTACGCCCGTGCCGTAGTTAGGTAAGCAAAGCAGTCACTTATTTTCTATCAGCGTCTAGCCGTATTGATCTGACTCTCAAAACCCCCACCGTCATCCCCAACTTGATACTAGTGCGCTCAGCACCATTTTATGCCGAACCCAAGAAGCTTCAGTGAAGCTTCTTGTAGACACGAGCGAAGCGTCAGAGTAATACTCATAGGACTGGCGTGAAGCTATATTGG
>JBBPZG010000123.1:0-8294 GCA_038199095.1 Saccharimonadales bacterium (SeqCode) | reverse complement strand
GATGGCTTTGGTGTCGTTCACCGTGCCCATGCCAGCACTGAAGCAATTACGCATCATTTGCCGAGTGTGGCCGGGCTTTTGCTAGAAAAAGAGGTGGATACGATTACTAACGTTATGGAGCAGCCCGAGCGGCCACTAATGGCTATTGTCGGTGGCGCAAAGATCGCCGATAAGATCGACGTGCTGCACCGCTTTATCGAAATTGCCGACTTCGTGGCTGTGGGCGGGGCTATGGCTAATACGTTCCTAGCGGCCAGCGGAATCGACATTGCCGATAGCTTGTACGATAAGGCAGATGTGCCGGTGGCGCGGGACATTATGCGTAAAGCCGGCCGTGAAGCTAAAAAACGGCGTTTTATATTTGCTATCCCGCATGATGGGGTTGTGGCCCATGTAATTGATAAAACAGCACCGACACGTATCGTTGACTGGAGCGCCCATGTGATTGCTGATATTGAAAGCTACCCAAAGCGGGTAGCGCCGGCGGCCAGCCACGTCCATAAGCATGAAAAGATCCTGGATATCGGTCCCTTTAGCGGTTCGTTCATCGCCGGTGGAGTGCAATTGGCGAATACTGTCGTGTGGAATGGCACGATGGGTGTTACGGAAACCGCGGGTTTGCAAGGTCCGATCGGTCCCTATGCCCATGGTACTGAGCTGGTTATCGAGGCGCTCCTGGGCGACTTTGGCCACAAACCTTTTACGGTAGTAGGTGGCGGCGATACGGTGGGTTACGTGGAAGCCCGCAAGCTGGTAAAGGCTTTTGGCCACGTCTCGACTGGTGGCGGCGCTAGCCTGGAGCTGATGGGCGGCCGCAAGCTACCAGGGGTCGAGGCTCTCCTGGATAAAAAATAAGGTACAATAAGCCATAAGCACTATGAAGCGTACACTGATAGTCGGTAACTGGAAAATGCACCTCGATACGCATGAGGCTAGCCTGCTGGTGCACCGTTTGAACGAGCGAGTTAAGGTTCACCGCGGTATAGAGGTCGTGCTGGCGCCAAGCCTGCTGACGTTGCAACCTATCAGCCAGGAAATTGACCGCCGAAAGTTCCGCCTAGCTGCCCAGAACGCTTTTTATAAAGACGAGGGCGCCTATACCGGCGAAGTCAGCTTTACTATGCTGCGTGAGCTGGTGCACTACGTTATTATCGGCCACTCCGAACGACGGATATACTTTGACGAATCTTTAGAAATGATCCGCGATAAAGTCCAGGCAGCTGTCCGCAATGGTCTTACGCCTATCTTATGCGTCGGGGAGACAAAGCAGGAACGGACGGCTGGTGAGACCCGGCGGGTAATTCATGACCAGGTAACAACTGCACTCTTAAATCTGACCTCTGAAGAAATAGAGCGGGTAGTCATTGCCTACGAGCCTATCTGGGCTATCAGTACTTTTGGCGGCGAACTGGCCAAACCTGACGAAGTCAAGCAGGTGCTGGATCTGATCCGCGCCGAAGTTTACGAGCTGTACGGTAACACGGTAGCCAAAGAAATCAGAGTCCTCTACGGTGGCAGTGTCGATGACCAATCTGCCGCTGCCTACCTAGGCGTTGAAGGCTGCGAGGGCTTGCTTATAGGCAGCGCCAGCCTGAATTACCATAAGTTCGCAGCTATTATTGACAGCGCTTACCGCGTGCTGCATGAGCAGGATCCTGAACATGGTTAGGGCTAAAAAGGCAGCCGCCGGTGGCAAACGGATTATAGACGTCGCGCATCCCGGTGAATCAGCCCCCTCCGCTACGTCCAAGCCCGTTATTATGCCTCACCGGATGATTCTTCAGGATCCCATGTTCACCGGCGCCAGCCCAAATGATGGTAATCAATCAGCCGAGACGACAGAAAATATACCTATCGCAAAGACGTCGACCAAGCCCCGGCTTATGCCGCTAAGTGCGCCTGAGCTAGAAGAAACAGCTCAGGACGAAGCCGGTGCGCCTACTGGGGAAACCGTGGGCGATGCATCTGACGCCCCAAGTGCTGATGATGAAACTAAGCCAGAGCAACCGGTTAGCGATAGTAGTAAGGCAGAAACCTCGGCACCAGTCCCAGCCGAAGCCGCCAAACCTGGAGCTGTGGAGACCTCCGCTGAACCAGCCGAATCCCCCACCCAGGCAGAACCAAAACCAAAAGCAGTAGACGAAGCAGCCGAAACCGCCAAACAAGCCGAGCGCGACGCCGCCCTGCAAAAGCTGGCAGATAGTAAACAATACTTGCTGCCAATCAACACCGTAGAAAAGCGCCGCACCAAGCGCGTCGTTATACTTGGTATTGTCGTAAGTGTGGTACTACTCGTGGCCTGGGCAGACATTGCCCTTGACGCCGGCCTTATCCAAATCCAGGGCATCAAACCGGTCACCCACTTCTTCTCCAGCTAGGCCAGATTAAGCTGGTAGAATTGAAATATGCTTGAAGCGACAATTTTTGATATGGACGGTTTACTAATTGATAGTGAACCTTTTTGGCGCCAGTCTCACATAGAGGCACTCGGTGAATACGGAGTTAAAATTACAGAAGATGACGTGCGGGCTATGGCAGGTAAGCGTACGGATGAAGTCGTGGAGCATTGGCGCCAAACACACGATCTGCTTGGTGTATCAAATGATGATTTAGAATCTAGAGTCGTAGGACAGGTAATCGAGCACATTAAGCAGAAAGGTACCACCTTGGAAGGGGCAACAACATTGCTCAAAATGCTACAGGCAAGAGCATTACCTATTGCAATTGCCTCCTCTTCAGCGCCGGAAGTTATAGAGGCCGTAATAGGCAAGCTCGGGCTTGAGGGTTACATCACATTGGCCTACTCAGCTAAACACGAAGCGTCTGGCAAGCCACACCCCGGGGTATTTCTAACTACTGCCCAAAAGCTTCAGGTTTCACCAGGCAACTGTGTAGTTTTTGAGGATGCGGCAAGTGGCATAAAAGCTGCCAAGGATGCGGGTATGAAGTGTGTGGCAGTTCCGGAGCTGGTCAACGCTAACAAGCCTGAAATACATAAGGCAGACCTTGTCCTGAAATCTCTATCAGATGTCACCTGGGATATGCTTACTGGTTTATGGGACTAAGGCCGCCAACTCATATTGTTGACTCTAAGTTACAACAGTTTTGAACTCGTAATTTTGCTAAGATAGGTAGGTGTTAGACGAGCTTCTTGTAGGGTTGAATCCGGAGCAGCGGCGGGCCGTGGAAACGACCGAAGGGCCGCTGCTGATTCAGGCTGGCGCTGGTTCTGGCAAAACCAAAACACTGACCCACCGCATTGCGTATCTGATTGCTGCACATAAGGCTACCCCATACAATATCCTGGCAGTCACTTTTACCAATAAAGCCGCCAAGGAAATGCGCGAGCGGGTTGGCCAGCTGCTCGGGCAAAACGCTGATAACCGGGGGTTCATGCCCTATATGGGCACCTTTCACGGCATCTGTGTCCGGCTGCTGCGGCAAGATGGTGAGCACATCGGCATCCCGCGCAGCTTCGTTATCTTTGATGAGTCCGACCGGCAAGCAGCAGTGAAGCAGGTTAGCAAACAGCTGATGATTGACGAAAAAGCTTTTCCGGCCCGGATGCTCTCCGGGTTAATCAGCAGCGCAAAAAACGAGATGATTACACCCGAAGAATACGCTGGCGCGGCCAGCAGCCCGGCCCAACAGGCGGCCGCCCAGGTATTTCCTTTGTATGAGCGGGCTTTGCGCGAGGCTTCGGCTCTGGATTTCGACGACCTGATTAACCGTACTGTTCAGTTATTTAAAACCCAGCTGGAGGTCCGCCGTAAATGGCAGACGCAGTTTAAGTACATCATGATCGACGAATATCAAGATACCAATGCCGCCCAGTATGCACTAGTCAACATGCTAACTAGCTTAGACAAAAACATTGCAGTAGTCGGCGATGACTGGCAGAGCATCTATAGCTGGCGGGGTGCGGACTTCCGCAACATTCTCAAGTTTGAAAAGGACTTCAAAGACTGTACTATCATTAAGCTCGAGCAAAATTACCGCAGTACTAAACACATCCTTGACGCCGCCCACGCTGTTATAACCAAGAATGCCCAGCGGTCCGATAAACAGCTTTGGACGGCAGCCGGAAATGGCTTGCCGGTGCAAATGCTGCAGGTAGGTAGCGAGCGTGCCGAAGGTGAGTCGATTATCCGCCGCGTCCGGACTGGCGTAGATAGCGGCCAGCGGCATTATCGGGACTACGCGGTGCTGTACCGCACCAACGCCCAGAGCCGCTCGATAGAAGAAGCCTTTGTACACTACGGTGTGCCATACCGGGTAGTCGGCGGCGTACGCTTTTATGACCGTAAAGAAATTAAAGACCTGATAGCCTACCTACGGCTTATTTTCCAGCCCGAAGACCGCGTGAGCTTTGAGCGGATCGTCAACATACCGGCCCGCGGTGTTGGCGCTAAGAGCTTGCAAACATTCTTTGCCTGGCAATTGAATCTCAAAAAACACGTCAGTGCGAGCCACAACGGGGTCCTGAAACAAGTTCAGGATGACGAGCCAGGGGGTGGCGAACGGCGTGTAGGTCTTCTGGAAGCACTTGAACGGGCTGATGAATGTGATGAGTTGACGCCCAAAGCGCGCAAAAGCCTGAGCGAGCTCGGCGATATACTAGCTAGTTTGCGGATTGCTAGTGAAGAGGCCACGGTGGCCGGGCTGATTGATTCGCTGCTGCGCCGTATCGACTACCTGCACTACCTGGATGATGGCACACCCCAGGGCGAAGCCCGCCAGGAGAACGTCAAGGAATTGTTGAGCGTGGCCCAGGAATACCAGGACGCCGGTCTGGCGGGATTTTTGGAAGAGGTGGCACTAGTGAGTGACCTGGACAGCGCAGATTTCGGCGGAGATGCCGTAACGCTTATGACACTGCATGCCGCCAAAGGCCTGGAATTCCCAGTCGTTTTTATGAGCGGCCTCGAAGAATCAATCTTCCCGCACTCGCGGGCCCTCTACGACCAAAGCGAAATGGAAGAAGAGCGCCGGTTGTGCTACGTCGGCATGACCCGGGCGCGCCAGGAGCTGTATATGACGTACGCTACCAGCCGGCTGTTGTACGGCGGCGTGCAGCATAATCCGCCGAGCCGGTTTTTGTCGGAGATTGACGGCGATTTTCAAACCATCAATACCTTTGAGCCTATCTATAATTTTCAACCGACTGTGGCCGATAGCCGTCAGCCGTCAGCCGTCAGCGCGGACGAAGTCCGCTATGTACCGGAATTGAACGAAGGCGATGGTGTCCGCCACCAGGTCTTTGGCGTCGGCACGGTATTAGAAATGGAAGGCGATACCGCTGTTATTTACTTTAAAGGCAAAGGTACCCGCAAGCTCAATATTAGCTTTGCTCCTTTAGAAAAAATCTAGGCTAGAGCCGCAGGGGGCTACCGTTCTTGGATTTTGATGCAGCCGCTCATCTGGTAGTGGCAGCCGGTGTTTGCTACAATAAGGCAACCGGTTCAGGGCATGTACTCACCGCAACTATTCGAAATTGCCTGGTTCCTGTTAGCTTATGCAGAGAAAGTTTAAACAGTTTCAAAGAGATGCCGGGCGCATAGGCAGCGTTCATGTGCCGCGCCGCTTGCGCAGGCTCAAAATTATGAGTCGTCACCCACACGCCGTGCCGGTCATAACCATTATGGTGCTGGCTATTCTGACGCTGGCCGCGTACGGTGCTTTTTGGCACTTCAACAAGTCGGCCCCTCCAAAACCCGACACTCGCATAGTAATTATTTCGCATGACCACCAACAGCAAATTGTGCCGAGCCGGGAGGCAACCGTCGGTGTATTGCTTCAGAAATTAAACCTCAAGCTCAACCCAGGCGATGTGGTGGAGCCGTCTATTTCGACAGCGGTCGATCAGGACCAGTTCCGCATTAATATTTACCGAGCCGTACCGGTAGAAATCGTAGATGGCGCACAAAAAACGTATACTTTTAGCGCCGCAACGACACCGCGCAGTATTGCTAAGCAGGTCGGCAAGACAACTTATTCAGAAGATGTGGTTACTGCCAGCCCGGCCCAAGATTTCGTAAGAAGCGGTTCTATCGGTAAGCAAGTTATGATTGACCGCTCGACACCGGTCAACGTCAGCTTGTACGGAACACCGGTGGTGCTGCGTACCCAAGCCACCACTGTGCGGGGTATGCTAGCCGAAAAGCACATCAAACTTTTGCCCCAGGACCAGGTAAAGCCTGGCCTCGATGTAGCACTGGCAACAGCTGGCGGCATCAGCGTGGTGCGGAATGGCCTTTCGACTATTACCCAGCAGGAAGATATACCAGCCCCGGTTCAGACTGTTCCCGATAATACGCTCTCATACGGGATCATGGCAGTCCGGCAGCAAGGTTCTCCAGGCAAGCGGGCGGTTACCTACCAGGTCAACACCCAGAATGGTACAGAAGTCAGCCGGACGGTTATCCAATCAGCTATTATCCAGCAACCAGTCAGTCAAATCGTTGTGCAAGGCTCGAACCTCAGCGGCATCAAAGGCGATATGGCGCTGGCAGGTATTGCACCGGGTGATTACACGTATGCTGATTATATTATTAGTCATGAGTCTGGTTGGAACCCATCGGCGCATAACAGTAGCGGTACCTACGGGCTGTGCCAGGCGTTGCCGGGTAGCAAGATGGCCTCAGCTGGGGCAGACTGGCAGACCAATCCAGTCACCCAGTTACGTTGGTGCGCCGGCTATGCCAAACGGTATGGCGGCTGGGCCGGCTCTTATAACCATTGGGTCGCCCACCACAATTGGTAGCCATCGTATATATTTGGCACATTCCGGGCGAACTGTTCCACTCCTCGCTCCGCCGTACCTTACAAGTACGTCTCCATTGCGGTGCTCGCAGTTCATCCCGGACTGCACTCAAATATATACGATGGCAGCTATAATCAAATTATGAACGGCATGACACCTAAAAAATCTTTAGGGCAGCACTGGTTAAACGATCCTGCCAGTTTGCAGGCAATGTGCGAGGCGGCCAAAGTGGAAGCGGATGACTATGTGCTGGAAATCGGCCCCGGCCAGGGTACATTAACGCAAAAGTTGCTCGGGCGGGATGCCCAGGTGCTGGCCCTAGAGTTTGACAGGGAATTAATCCCCGCGCTACGTATTAAACTTGGCGGCACACCTAACCAGCGCTTCAGTGTCGAGCAGGGCGACATTCGTACGTATGACCTGGGAACACTCCCAGACACTTACAAAATCGTGTCTAACATCCCATATTACCTAACTGCTAACTTGGTGCGGCTACTGACGGAAGAGCACACCCATAAGCCAGTCATGGCCAGCCTGCTGATGCAGAAGGAAGTCGCCGAACGCCTGGCTGCCCAGCCCGGCGACATGGCATTCATCAGTGTTATGGTTCAGCTTTACTACGAAGTATCGCTCGGAGCGCTGGTGCCGGCACGCCTGTTTATCCCACCGCCCAAAGTCGATTCGCAAATATTGATTATGAGAAAGCACCCCCAGCCATTATTTAACATTGACACTAAAATTTTCAACCAGCTTCTCAAAGCTGGTTTTTCACAACGGCGCAAAACACTTCTTAATAGCCTCAGCAGTGGTTTGCATCTAGATAAAACAGCAGTCACCAAAGCCTGCCAGACAGCCCAGGTCGCACCTGGGCGCCGGCCCCAGACCCTTACTCTAGAAGAATGGTACAACCTATACTTAGTACTGAACACTTGATACGTTAAGTATCTAGGATTAGACTAAAGTTATGGGTCCAACAAATAACCTGGGGTATCTGCTACAGCATTTGGCTGCCGTAATGGGTAAGCAATCCGATAAGGTGCTCCAGGAGCAATTGGGTATAGGTCTGAGCCAATTCAAAATCCTGATGGTTTTAGAATGGAATCCCCAGGTCCAGCAGCGGGTAATTGCCGATAGTCTGGGACAAACCGAAGCCAGCGTTAGCCGTCAGATCAAACTGTTACAAACCCGCGGCATGCTAGTTGCTAAAACAGACCCGCAAAACCGCCGCAAACATATTACCGTGCCAACACCAGTAGGTATGCAAATTACTGAAGCTGCCACAGCAGTCATGCGGCGTACCTTCGGTCCGGAATTTACCCGCTTAGGCGAAGATGAACTGGCTAAGTTGATTATCGGACTGCAGCAACTCCACAAAATCGTCTGCCGGCCAGGCAAACTAGGTGCCTGCGACCACCCATTGGGCCTATAGCGACCTATAGAACTCATCTCAAAATAACTTTCTGGCCATAAACCGGCCCTTTCCGGCCACAAAAGCTGAGCTGCTCGTCAGTGTAACACCATTACGCTTCCT
>JBBPZG010000122.1:0-4372 GCA_038199095.1 Saccharimonadales bacterium (SeqCode) | reverse complement strand
CAGGCCCGCTGCAAACTACCAGTGCGAACCAAGCCGGCGAACCACCAGCCAATACAGTTGTCGAAGCTAGACAGTACTTCGGTGAAGTGGTTGACTTTTATGTGGATGGCGGCGACTTGTCCAGCAGGGAGCCCTCAACGATTATTAAAATCATCGATGACGCCATAGAAGTCATCCGCCAAGGCGCCGCCCACATCACTCCCGACTCTTAGCTCATCCTCCAAAACTTCTGCGTCATCCTGAACTTGTTTCAGGACCCCATGCGAATTAGCACAATCTTTGCTCAAGCGAACGAGGTCCTGAAACAAGTTATAGCTTCACTCCGGGCAAGCTATTAACTTTTAAGGAAGGCTTACTCGGGTTCGGCATATAATCCTCACTGACCGTTCGATTATCAGGATGACGATTGCAGTTTGGGCACATCATCAGGCGTTGTTACAATACATGCATGACATTTGAGGAGTACCAGGAGCAAGCCTTAACAACCGTGCTTTCTACGGGCGATGACTTTAAGGACCTGCTCCACTGGGTGCTCGGCCTAACGGGCGAAGCCGGCGAGGTAGCCGAAAAGCTCAAAAAAATTATCCGCGACAAGAATAGCCTTGTGAGTGAAGAAGATAAAGTAGAACTTGCCAAAGAGCTCGGCGATGTACTCTGGTATATTGCCGTCTTTGCCCACGACCTCGGCGTACCGCTCGACCAAATCGCCCAGCAAAACCTCGACAAACTCAAAAGCCGGCAAGCCCGCGGCGTCCTCGGCGGCCAAGGTGACAACCGTTGACCCAACCGAAATACGATATTGCCACTCCCTACACTGCCGTCTACTTGATTTTTCGAAAAGAGGGCAAGATCGCCTTTTTGCTCCGAGAAAACACTTCCTGGATGAACGGGCACTACGGTTTGCCGGCTGGTAAAGTAGAAAAGGATGAAAGCTTCACAGCTGCTGCTATCCGCGAAGCCAAAGAGGAAGTTGGGATAGACATTGAAGCAGAGGCACTCGATTATATCTTTACGGGGCAACGCAAACACCCTGATTCGTCATGGGTAGATGCGGTATTTGAGGCAAAGCAGTGGAAAGGCGAGCTGTACAATGCCGAGCCCCACATTCATGGCGAACTCGCTTGGCTCGATACGAACAACTTACCATCAAATATGGTTGATTACGTCCGAGTCTACATCGAACAAATCCAAGCCGGCAAACATTACTCAGAATACGGCTGGTAGGACTAAAATAGTACTATGACCGACCCAAAAGTCCTAGCTAAGCAGTATTTAACGCAACAAAATGTAATGCAATTAGCGACAGTTGCAAATAATCAACCGTGGGCATGTACAGTGCACTTCTATGCTGATGAAGACATGAATTTATATTGGATAAGTAAAGACTTTCGAGAACACTCTAAGCACATAGCCGCTAATCCCAAAGTTGCTGCCACCGTACTTGTCCATGAAAATACACCAAAAGAAAACTATGTCATTGGTCTATCGTTTGCAGGCGGGGCGGAAATTGCCAGCCAACAAACAGCCGGAAAAATTTTGCCCCCTTACATGAGCAAACTAGCTAAAGACCCCGCAGTATCGGCAGGCATACTTGCGGGCGAAGGTACTGATAAACTATATTGCTTGAAGCCTTCACGCGGTATCCTATTTGACACAAGAAATTTTCCTAACAGCCCTAGGCAAGAAATTTTCGGCACAGGATAAGTCTGTATTAGTGGACAAGAGAATTGTCTAAGAAGTCGACAATGGCTTTCTCAGCTTGCGGCAGGGTTCTGTATTCAAAAACTCTTGTCTTTGGACTGCCGTCAATCATGGCCGATAAGCTTTTACTGGGTTGCGGGCGGTAAAGAGCTAGGATAGGTTTTTCCTGTTGTTCTGCTTGGGCAATTTCGTAGCCGACACCAAGGCTTGGCGTTGTAACTTCGGCTATCATGATGTCTGCACGTTGCAGCATAGACATATCCCGCTCGTAGGTTTTGCTTGTAGCCCCCGGTGTCCCTAGCGCCGTCAAATCTTTATCAACATTAAATTCGGTTAAAACTTCGGCATGTTCGCGCAAAACATCTACTAAAGCAGCGTATAGGTCCTCGTCGTTCCTACCACCACGCACCGAACACGCAAAGTAGACCTTTTTCATATATCGAAATCCAGAATTAAGGCTTTGTGGTCGGAGACTAGTGCTTCTGAAACGTGGAAATTCTGCACCGTGACGGTGTCGTTCACAAATATATAGTCGCAGACTAAGCGGTGTTTATTAAATTCTGTGTAAGTATTTTGAATGTCAAATTTGGCCGGCAGATCTGTTAAACGTTCGCTGAGAACTTGCATTGATGGGCTTGCCGGCGTCAGGTTAAAATCCCCAGCCAGTATAACTGGTCCTTCCAGCGAATCGACAATATTAGCGATCTTACGAGTATAGGTTAGCGTCTGGTCGTTACCCTCTTTGGAGCCGGGTACTAAAAAGCCATGGTGGTTCAGAATGTGCAGCGGCGAACCATTGACTGAGACTACAGCGTGCTGCAGGCTGCGTACGTTATAATCATCGGCGGTCAGGTCAAAGTCGTCTTTGTGTGCACCATTAGTAAAAATAGTTTCCTGCGACTCAAAAGCAAGACGCGAAAGTATAGCATTGCCAAAACCGCAATTGCGTTGCATGTACCGATAGGAAAAGTTTGCTGACATAAAGGAGTAACTGAATCCGCCGGCATCCTTGATCTCATCCAAAGTGGCGAAGAGTGAGTTCGAAGGGCCCTTTAGATCATTCACTTCCTGCATGCAGACAAAGTCGGGTTGCTGCTCAGCAATAAAGTCCATGAGCCGGTACAGTAGTTTGCCACCCCAGATATTGAGCTGGATCAACTTCACGCCATGAACTCAGCGCGGAGCCAGTCGTCCAGGCTGTCACCGCCGCCGCCGGCCATGCCGACTACCATGTCGCCGGCGTCTAAATGTTTTTGGATGGCTTGCTTTAAATGTAAGTCGCGTTCCATTGATTCGGCAAAGCTAGGGTCGTCGAGGTGGGAGATAAGCTCTGCGGGCGGTATGACGCGCTGCGAGGGGTCTTCGCGGGCCAGGTAGCTCGGTATCCAGTACAGCTTGTTAGCACCGTTAAAAACGTCGTTATAGCTGTCAAGCATGTAGTGCTGGCGGCGGTTGGTCAGCGGTTCGTATACCACAACCACTTTTCCCGACTGTTTTGCAGGGTACGACCCTGCAAGTTCGGTTGCGAGTTCCGTGGCTACGCTCATGGCGCCACGGATTTTCTCGGGCGTGTGGGCGTAATCGCTGTAAAGGTTGGGGATGATCTGTTCCATGCGGCGGCTCAGGCCAGGGAAGCGGTCGATAATCCCGAGTAGCGTGTCCAAAGGTTGCTTGGTAGCCCGGTGCACAGCCTGTACTGCCAGCCAGGCATCGAGGCGATTATACCTGCCTAGTAAAGTAATTTTATCGATTGCCTGGCCACCGCTGTCGAGGATACTCGCCCCATTACTCTCAAGCTCCAAATAGTCAGCATCTTCCTCCCAAATGAAGCTATGTCCCGTCTGGCTGATAAACTCACGGAAGGCCGATTGGTAATCGTCGCGGGTTGGAAAGATTTCGTGGTGGTCCCAGCTGACACCCGTTATTAAACCAATAGCCGGCTTGTAAGCCAGAAAGTTGCGGTCAAACTCGTCTGCTTCATAAATAAAATACTTGCTCTTTGGGTCAAACTCGCCCATCTCGGCGAAGCTGGTTTTGGCGGGTAACAGGTAGCTGGCCGGTTCACCAAGCTGCTTGAAGAGCCAGGTCACCATTGCCGTAGTGGTCGTTTTGCCGTGCGTACCGGCGATGGCAATCATCTGGAGGTCCTGTTCCTGCAGTATCTGGTTGAGCAGCTCATCGCGCTTGCTGGTCTTGATGCCTTGCTCGGCGCAGTAGGCCAGCTCGGGCGCGTCCGGGTTCTCCAGCGGCAGGGCAGAGGTATACACGAACCAGTCAATCGGGGTTATACCGTGTACTTTTGCCAGCGCCTGCGCCGACTGGCCGACATGCACGTTCGTGATACCGTGCTTGTGCAGATACTGGATGTACTGCGAGTCCTGTTTGTCTGAACCAGAGACCGTGTAACCTGCCTGGTGGGCGATCTGCGCCAGCGGCCCGATCCCAGCCCCGCCAATCCCCGAAAAATAGATATGCATGCTACTAGTATTCATCAGTGATAGGCAACTGGCAAGCACAGACAGATTCGACCAGGTTTATTGATATAATTTCCGTATGCATAAACCGGAAGACATCGTAAGCGCGGAACTTCTAGCGGCAGCAAAACAGGTTGTTCAAGGTAAGCTGTACCGACATTACAAAAATTCAAACTTAAAGTACAAAGTCTTACATT
>JBBPZG010000121.1:0-2131 GCA_038199095.1 Saccharimonadales bacterium (SeqCode) | reverse complement strand
TGCTAGCGATAAAGGTGCTAGGCTGTACTTTATGTACTAGCCTCACAACATCTTCAAGAGAGGGTTTGCTTTTTTATTTGCAAAACGATTTGTCCTGATTGTACCATATCTGTCTTGTAAGCACAAGGATAAATCCATAATCTTCACTGCTGTGTTGTATGTCTGCCAGTATTTCTTGTATCTGCTCTTTAAGTTCAGCTAATTGGTTGGTCATGATTTACCTCCTTTCAATTTTGCGATGCGGTTGCCTAAATATCGCCATACATGGTCAGTGCTCAACGTATGTCGCCCTATGGTCTCAAGTTCATCTATGCGGACTTCTACAAGCAGCCTGTTTATGCCTTTTCTCCAGTCACATATCTCACAGCACTCCTCGTCTTGAACATGATATTCGGGGATGTAGCCCAGTAGTTTGTCTAGCTCACCGCTCATGTTATGAGTTTGTTGATTGCTTGGGTGGCTCGGTCAATTTCCTCATAGGTAACACAGACTAAACATCTTTCATCACCTTTTAGGTCTGGGAAGTCATGCTTATCTTTAGTCTTACAGCGTGGTCCTATCATCGGGTAAACTATATTGTCTAAGGATTCCGCTATAGCCTCAAAACTATTCTTCTGCTTTATTTCAGCCAGCCTATTGTTCTTTAACCACTCTAGGAAGTCGTATAGGTTAGCCTTATCAACATCCTTAATGAGCTCAACATTAACCCAGTGGTCGTAAAACGCTTCTAATAGGTTTATTAAATCATTAGTCATCACACTCTTTACCGTTGTTTCTCCCATGGCAGGTATAGCCAGCCCGGGCTTTACGACATAGCCCGAAATAGTGTAGTAGTTTCATGCTATTTCTCCTTCAGCCCTTGTCTAATTTCTGTAAATATATACCTAGCTGTGGCCAAGCCGCGAGCAATACGACCCAGAAAGTAATCCCTATAAATATCCACATTAGAACGCTTAGTAATATGTGTCCGGTTTTCTTTAGTGCTTTCATAAAACATCCTAAATTTAATTGACATTGTTTAGTTTCTCTAGCTTAGCCTTGGCCCGGCGTAACCGACCGTATTCACGCTGGTACTTGGCATAGTGCTCACGGTTTTCATCCCGCCACTTCCTCAGCTTTTCACGGCCTGTGTCTCTAACGTGCTGTCTATTCTTAGCTCTCCACTTCCGGTGGTATTCAGTCCTTGCTGCGGTCATCTCCTGCTCCCTTGTTTAAATACTCATCAATCAATTTAGTTGCTTCATTAAACCCGATTGCAAACTCTGCTTTATAGCCTTGGCTCCGTAGTGCTTCGAGCATTAGTGCTTGTTCTTGAAGGTGGCGGCCCTTAAGGTAAATCTTAGTGCCTTCGCGCTTTAGCTCTATGAACAAGCCATGCAATAAAAGCGGTGCTATGTTCCCGTGTTCATCAACTGGCGCTGCCGCCCCATTGTATTTTGGCTGCGCTATAAATAAATCCGGCCACCCTCTTCTATTCAATCGTCCATACAAGTTCCTGAGTTTATGGCTCGGTGTCCACAGGCCGCTCAAGTCGAAATGGTAGATAACCCCTGGGTATTTCAGGTTCATGTATTGAGCAATCTGTTCATATAATGCTACTTCAGTCATTATTTAAGCCCTTTGTAGGTTTTAAGCTTGGTCATTTAACAATTCCGAGTTCTCGTAGATGTTTCCGATGATTTTACAATGCGTGCTACAGTAGCCAATCGACCGTTGGCCTTCCTTTATTCCTCTAGCTATTCTTGTGAAAAAACGGGCTTGAGCGTCATCCCAAACTACTATAAATCGCCTGTTTAAGTCGCTCAGTACATCCCCCTCGTAAATCTCGACACCGTGGCGGTCAGTAAGTCCCGTAAACTGCATAACAATGGTGTCTTTTGTAAACTGCACTTTTTTATCTTGTATATCCGCTAGAGTAAAGGGCTTAGAGATATAGTCAAAGCCATCAAAGACTCTAAATTTCAGGGTACGCATCTAGTATCTCCTTTGCGAATTTAATTAGTCTCATCCTAATCAACCACTGCAATCCGGCTATTATCGCCTTCACTGGCTTGGGCTTTTATTAAGTCCCAATTATCGGGCAGTTCGTTCTCTTCTTTTTTGCCTCGAAAAACATAACGATACACTCCAG
>JBBPZG010000120.1:0-4909 GCA_038199095.1 Saccharimonadales bacterium (SeqCode) | reverse complement strand
GGTTCAATATAAAAGTGGCTAGCCGGACCGTGAGCCGGATTAGTACCAGGCTAGTTTTTAGTAAGCTTTTCCGTTCAGGCGGTGGCTTTTGCCCTACTTTTGCCACCAAAAGTAGGAGGAGAGAAAGAGAGGTTTGGTTTGAGAGTGAAGATAGGGTGATGTCTCTATCGTATTGCTTGTTCGTAGGGGCCTGAAATAAATTCAGGATGACGACGTGTGGATGTCTCGGTTTAGGATGACGGGGGGATTGGTCGGAGCAGGAAGAGTAGGGCTGGTGAGTTAGCATAAGCATTGCTATACTTAAGGTATGGATCCTGACTTCCGGCGGCTCAAACGGCCTGCCAAGTCTGTCACAGTGGAACAGCTTCCACTAAAAACAGAAACACCAGTACCAGAAACTTTCCAAACTCCCGAGGCAATCGCGGCGATTGATGCTGCCTTGGAGCTAACAGCGGCTGACTCTCCCCAGCCTGCCAAGCGTGCATTGACAACACCTTCGACAGAACAGTGGTACAAACGGTTCATCACTAAAATACATGCTAATAAAAAAGAGTGGCTAGTTAGCACGATCATTGTCTTGGTGTGCGGTAGTATTTTAGGTTTCGTCCTGATCAAAACCGACAAAAAGCCGGTTGTTTCCGCCGACAGGGCCGCTAATCATACTGCAACAAAATCCATAGCAAAGCCTACAACGGTAGCTTCTACCTTAAGCGGCTTGCCGGTGGCACCCAGCGCCAATCAACAGCCGGTTACTGCCGTGATGGTCGAAAACAGCCTTCAGGCCCGGCCGCAGGCTGGTCTTAGCCAAGCAGGTGTAATCTTCGAGGCTATCGCCGAAGGCGGCATCACCCGCTTTATGGCTCTCTACCAAGACACAAGTCCCGACAATGTCGGCCCTGTCCGTAGTGCCCGGCCGTACTACGAACAATGGGCACTCGGTTTTGACGCCGGCTACGCCCATGTGGGCGGCAGCCCGGAAGCCTTGGCCGCCATTAAAAGCTGGGGCGTCCGCGACCTGGACCAGTTTTATAATAGCGGCTCCTACCACCGCATCAGCAGCCGTGCCGCACCGCATAATGTCTACACTGGAATTGCTACCCTCAATCAATTAGAGGCCGGTAAAGGCTACGCGACCAGCCACTACAGTGGTTTTGTCCGCAAAGCCGAAGCACCTAGCAAGCAGCCGGTTGCTAAGAATGTTAATCTGAAGCTGTCAGGCCCGCTGTACGATGTCCACTACGATTACGATCCAGGCAGCAATAGCTATCTTCGCAGTGAGGGCGGGGCAGCACATGTTGATGCCAATACCAATGCCCACCTTAGCCCCAAAGTGGTTATCGCCCTAGTGATGCCTTACCGCTTGGAGGCCGATGGCTACCATTCTGATTACAGCACCATCGGCAGCGGCTCGGTGAATATTTTCCAAGACGGGGCAGTCACCACTGGCCAATGGAACAAGCCTGACGCTGCCAGCCAATTTACATTCACAGATGCCACTGGTAAATTAATCAAAATAAACCCCGGTCAGACCTGGCTCACGGCCGTTAGTGCCAGCGCTAACGTGTCCTACACCCCATAAACAGATAAGAAACCATCGATGCTTCACTCCATTCCACAACATAAGCTATCAGCTATTAGCTATTCGCTATTAGCCGTCACAGAGCTGCAGCTTGTGCAGTGGCTAAAAGCGAACAGCGAACAGCTGACAGCTAGAACGACCAAAGGGAGCAAATGATGGACCACCTCCAGCAGCTTCGCCACCATGTCCACCAATACCTGTTTGGAATGATGTTTTCATATAACGCCGTACTGCTCCTAGCAGGCCTGGCGGCAGTGCAGTACCATGTGCTAAATTTTATTACCGTGTTCATTATCTGCCTGGTGGCTCTGTGTCTCGGAAATTTTCTACTGGCCCGCTGGGTTACTAGCTACGCTCTGGAACCATTGCAGGCAATTTGGCAGGCTATTTTACACCTCAGCCCAAGCGAACATGGTACCACTGCACCCAACATTGAGAACCTTCGGGTTGGCCGGGAATTGGTAACGAGCTTAACAGCCCAAGTGTACCAGTTGGCAAGCGTAGCCGAACGCGCGTCTGAGGCCGAACATGAGCGCAGGGTCAACATTAAAAATAATTTTGTGGCCCAGAACTTACCGTTACCGCTGTTGGTACTCGATGCTACGGAAACCATTACCTTTGCTAACGAAACGGCGGCAAGCTATATCGGCATTGCCGTGGCGGATATAATCGGTAAGAACGCCTATATGGTGCTCGATATGTCTTTCCCGAGTGAAGCCACCTTCGACACCTGGCTGAAGGACGTTAAAGTTAAGAACGCCACCGCCACCGGTAGCTGGGAACGCGTACGTCTAAACGTCCGGGATAATCATCCGACGCGGTTATTTGATTTGGCGGCTTACTACAACCGTGACAATCCCGATAAGATTGAAACCATGCTGGTGCTGTTTGACCACACTAAGCAGTACAGCCAGGAGGACCAGGCCGTTAGCTTTATGGCTCTTAGCGTCCATGAGTTGCGTACTCCCTTAACTTTGCTGCGTAGTTATATAGAGGTATTCGAAGATGAACTTGGCGACCAACTAGATGCTGAAATGCATGATTTCATGTTAAAAATGCGGGCTGTAGCCGAGCAGCTGACTGCCTTCGTCAATAACATCCTTAATGTGGCGCGTGTTGACGATGATCAACTTGAGCTGCAGCTGCAGGCTGAAGACTGGTCCACAGTGCTGAAAAACGCCATTGAAGGCATTAGTCTACGGGCAAAGGTACGAGGGGTTACGCTAAAGTGCAGCATTGCTGGAGGATTACCAAGCGTAGGAGTGGACCGGCTTAGTATTACCGAAGTCGTTAACAACTTAATTGACAACGCCATCAAGTACAGCGGCTCCAGCAAGGTTATTGAAATTAATGCCCACTTGAGCCCGGAGGGATTGGTTGAGACAACCTTCAAAGATTATGGACTCGGGATTTCAGGCAGTATTATGCCAAATTTATTTACTAAATTTTATCGTGACCACCGTAACCGCTCGCAGATTGGTGGTACAGGGCTGGGCCTATATCTTAGCAAAGCCATCGTCACTGCCCATGGTGGTAGCCTATGGGTCCGCAGCAAGGAGAATGAGGGCAGCACCTTTGGCTTCACGCTTGTACCTTATACCCGGTTAGCAGACGAACTGAAGCGCAACGGCAATGGGGAAATGACCCGCGGCGCCCACGGTTGGATCAAAAATCACTCATTGTACCGGAGGTAGTCTTATAGTCATATCGTCGGATAGTCTCTTCTGGAACGGTAGCCGCTCTTTTTAGTAAGAAACTACCAAACGAACAACGGTCGGACTATAAGACTAAGTGGATAAGCTGCTAAACTATACTCATGCCTCCCAACACGCCGCCCGCCACCCCAATCGTCCAGTCAGGCCGCAGTGTGTTGTGCATCGAAGATGAACGTTTCATCAGTGAGCTCTATAGCCGGGCACTCACTAAAGCAGGCTATCAGGTAACTGTTATCGGTGATGGTGAACAGGCCTTGCCTCTCGCCCAGACCAACCAGTACGATATTATCCTGCTCGACCTGATGATACCGAACCTGACTGGAATCGAAATCTTGCGTACCCTGCGCGATCCTGCCCGCGTACCGCCCCTGCGTTCCAAGATCATTATAACTACCAACCTGGAACAGCGGGAAGATGTCCGTGCAGATATTGAGCGCCTGGCCGACGGCTGCCTTGTTAAGGCAGAGCTAACCCCCCACGAATTAGTAAACTTCCTTAGCACGATAAAGTAGGGAGGCGGTACAGGTATGGCTCTACAAATTGACGATTCTACGGAGTTCAATTATCTCGTGCCACTGTCGCCCAGCGATGGTAACCTCGTGGCTGTCAATAATACTAACAATATTGTCAATCTGCTGTTTTACCAGGTCCGCAAACAAACTGGCGACCATATCGACAAGGTTGATGTTACCGGCGCCATCCTTATGAATGTAGAAGACCTGCGCAAATTCCGGGACGCTATCACCGAGAACCTTGCGCAACTCGATGATCGCGAAGCATAACGTCAACTATGCCAGCTTCGCTCCCTCTAAGCTCAGTTGCTTCTAGCTATACACCCCTAACTGAGCGCCAAATTAAAGAGGTGTTCATTCAAACCGGCTTGGATAGCGGTGAATTGGTCAAAAAGATTGCGGTTGGCTACTCAAATGACGTTTATTCTATCGGTAATAAGTACATCTTAAAAGCTTGCCGGTCAGAGAAAGATGGAATATACCTTGAGCGGGAGATATATTTTTGCAACCTCTTCAAAAATGCCATTCCGGTACCAACCATTATCTCTTCAGACACTACTAAACAAATCCTCGACAGAACGTATATTATTTACGAAAAGATTTCGGGCGATAATCTCTATCTTAAGTGGCATGAGTACGACCGCACACACCGAAAAGAGATTATAAGCGAGATTTGTAGTTACCTTAGAATCATAAACAGTAAGCCTTACGAAGAATACGTTCAGATTTTTAATACCGATACTCAAAGCTGGCATGACAAGATTACTTTTAGTGTTAAGAACTATCTTGTAGAAATTGAGCATAAGAAACTACTAACTGGCGCGCTTATAAACCAGCTAAAGGCGTTTCTTGCTGAGCATAGTAGCGTGCTAAGCGAAGCTAAAATGGGCCTGAGCCATAATGATCTCCATTTTGACAACTTTATTGTGCGCGCAGGCCGCCTGGTAGGCATGCTAGACCTTGAAAGAACTGATCTTGCCTCAATAGATTACGCGCTAGACATAGTGCAAAGAATGGTCAACTTTCCGAAGAAATACGCATCTGAAGAAGCAGAGAAATTTATCAAAGCAGCGGACTACGCCGATTTAATGAAATGGTATAAG
>JBBPZG010000119.1:0-15887 GCA_038199095.1 Saccharimonadales bacterium (SeqCode) | reverse complement strand
TATAATAACCTGCCGAAATCCGGAAAGTAAGTAGCAGACGACACCGGGACTAGATGTTATACTAGGCAATAGCTAAGGAATCTAGACGGAAGGACACGGACAGCGAATGGCGAAACAGGCACTAATCACAGGAATTACCGGCCAGGACGGGTATCACTTAGCAGAACTACTTCACGAAAAAGGCTATACGGTTTACGGTGTCATAAGGGGGCAGCACAACCCGAAACGACTGCGTGTCGAGCAGGAGCAGCCCTATGTAAATCTTATTGAAGCCGACCTGACCGACCAGTCATCGTTAGTCAATGCTATTGAATTATCAAAGCCCGACGAGCTGTATAACCTGGCTGCCATTAGCCACGTTGGCTACTCGTTCAAGGCGCCGCAGCTGGTTGCCGATGTGACCGGTAAGGGCGTGCTCAACGTGCTGGAAGCCATACGCCAGACGGGCGGCACAAAAACCATTCGCTTTTACCAGGCGTCAACTTCTGAAATGTTTGGCGGCCTTGACTATAACCGGCCGGGCAAGGGTTATGACGAGAATGCTTTATTCCACCCGCGGAGTCCTTACGGCGTAGCCAAGCTCTACGGGCATTGGATAACCAAAAACTACCGCGAAAGTTATGGCATCCATGCCAGCAGCGGTATTTTGTTTAACCATGAAGGGCCCCGGCGCGGCGTAGAATTCGTAACCCGAAAAATAAGCAACGCGGTAGCACGCATCCATCTGGGCAAACAGGACCACATTGAGCTTGGTAACCTCGACCCGAAGCGCGACTGGGGTTACGCCGGTGATTACGTAGAGGGCATGTGGCGCATGCTGCAGCACGACCAACCTGATGATTACGTGCTGGCCACCGGTGAAACGCACTCCATAACCGATTTCCTGGATCTAGCCTTTAAAGAAGCCGGCATTGATGACTGGAAGCCTTATGTCAAACAAAACCCTGCTTTCCTGCGTCCCGCCGAAGTCGACATTCTGCTCGGTAACCCCGCCAAAGCCGAAAAACAGCTCGGCTGGAAACGCCAGGTTGATTTCCCGGGCCTGGTCAAAATGATGGTCGAGCACGACCTGGGTATAGAATCCGCAACTAGCTTAGTTTAGGCGGTAGGCGCACAGTAAAGACTACTTGTAAAGCTGACTGTGGGTGCCAACAGCCACAAACAGTGCCTCGTCTTTGCTTTTGGGTAAGTAATGTGCCCGCCAATCGCCGCCGAAGCTGATAGATCGATGGCCTTGCCAGTCACCGCTAAGCCAGTGGTTATACAGACTAGAGTGATTTGGCTCATTTCTAAACAAGATTATAGTCGTTTCAAAACGTTTCTTCTGCGCCTTGGGCAATTTTGCGTATTGTTTGCTGAACTGCTTATGAAAAACAGTTTTCATAGCGAACGGAGATACGCCAGGGTGTCCTCATCGGTTTTAGTGGTGGTAATATTCCTGCCGGCCGCGTAATCGGCCTCTGCCTCTTTGATGATCTTTTCAAGGTAGGGCGTAGGCTCTAAAGTAGTATTAAACGTTACCTTACGGGCTCGTAACATCTGCCGGATATTCGCGTTTACCAGAGAAGACGCGGGTATGCCGATCTGGGCGGCGAAGTCTTTAAGTTCGCGTCGCGTCTCTTCGTCCAGCCTGATATTCATTGTAATTGTCTTGCTCATGGTATTAATTGTAGTGCTTTTGTGTACTTCATGTCAATACATATATTTACGTTTAGGCATGTGCGAATTTATCTTGCTCGCCAATCTTTTATAACGTCCGACAAGGTGGTTTCAATCGGAATCTCCGGCTGCCAACCGGTGTGATCGGTCAGTTTTTTGTGACTGCCATAGATCAGCGGATTGTCGGAGGGGCGCATTTTGGCTGCATCCTGCCTGACTTCGGGCTTAGCATCACTTGAGGATAGCAGGCCCTCTAGAATATCGTGACCGCTATGCGGAGTGCCAGAGCAAATGTTATATGTTTCACCAGATTTGCCCTTATCGAGTAACACGCGGTAAGCTCTTACGATGTCACGGACGTCGGTATAGTCACGCTTGGCGTCCAGGTTACCAACTAAAATCTCAGTTTGTGCTCCTTGTTCTACCGCCACAATTTGCTGAGCCAGGTCAGGAACTATAAAACCAGGCCCCTGCCCAGGCCCTATATGGTTAAACGGCCGGACAATAATACTTTCAAATCCTCTAGTAGTATAGTACCCTGCCATCTGTTCCTGGCCCAGCTTACTGACGGCGTAGGGTGAATTCGCTAAAACAGGGGAGTCTTCGCCCAATGGCAATGGCGCCTTTGGGTCATAGAGTGTGCCGCTGCTGACAATTACAAAACGCGGCGCGGCTTTTTGGGCCAGCGCGGCCTCGAACAAATTAACCTCAAGACCGATATTGGTATTTATATACTCCATAGGCCGGTCAAAAGAAGGTCCGACGGCAGCCATTCCAGCCAGGTGTATTACCCCCTCCACATCGCTAAAATCTATCTGGCCAGCCTCTTCCGGTTTTAACAAGTCCAGGGTCATATATTGCTGGCCGCGCAGATCATCGGCCGCCGGCACCTGAGAGCCGCCAATGGCTATAATAGACAGTCCGTGTTCCACAAGCTCCTTCATCAGGTGCTTGCCGACAAACCCGTTAGCTCCGGTTACCAAAATAGTTTTCATAACAATATCCTACAGCAGCCCGCAGATTTGAGGCCGGTATTATGGCTATCTTTCATATGTAACAGGTTACAGGTTTTAAGTTACAGGGTCTAGTAATTTCACCACTGGAACCTAGCGTATAGTATTGACCGTAATGTGCTTGCCATACATCCGCTCCATGCCTTGGTCCAGGGTAATTACCATTCCGCAGCCGTGGCGCCTGGCACAGGCAATCTGCAAGGCGTCTTCAAAATCTCCCTGATCATTGTCCTGGGCCCAGGTGTAGTCGAGGCTGTTCATGTCCAGGATCTGATAGCCCAGTAGAAACTTATGGGCTGTTGCCTTGTCGAAGCCTTTGGACTCCACGTAATACATCAGGATGCTTAGAGCAAGTACAGAAGTCGCTATAACCTGGCTGGACAGCGCCGCGATGGTATCGACAGCCACATTGTATTTTTGACGTCTGAAAAACAATTCCATTAAGACATTGGCGTCCACGAAGACGTTCGGGTCGCTAGCCGCCATGTTTGTCAGCCATCATCCGCCCACGAAGCTCGTCGTAGGACAGATCATGAAGTTCGCCGGTCGATTGAACCGTGTATCGCAAAGATTCCAGGAAGGCTTGATGACTACCGGGCCGCAGTGCTTTCGTTGATTTGGCGGCTGCCGGGAGGAGCTTGACTAGAGGCTTGCGGTGGAAGGTAACTTCATATTCGTGACCTGCCGCCACTTCCTTTAGGACGGCCGCGTGCTTGAGTTGAAATTCTTTCGCAGTAATAGTCTTCATCCTTGAATGTTACTACTTTGTATCATAAAGGTCAACCTTATTATTGAAGAATCTTATTTAAGGCCGCGGACGTACTGATTCAAGCCGGTAAAATAAGCGTAAAACAAGACCTTCACACTCTATCAATAAGAAAATTACTTAATCGCGTCATTGATTTCGTCTTCAGTAAAACCCCATTCAAGAAGCTTCTTATATATTTTTAGATTTACAATATTGTAGAGATGCTTCTGGATAGTGAATTTAGAACCAGACTTAGGGTTCTTTACCAGACAATGACTACCTTTGCCTCTTTTAAAATCTACTTCTAACCCAAGACGCTTGCAGGCCTTTGCCCAATCTTTCTGCGATTGGTTAAAGCCAGGCACTTAAGCGCCTACGTGAACTCTTTGTTCGACCGTAACCGGCTCATTGTCAGAGCGCAGTAGATTATCTCTGCATAGGTGAGGAGGAATTTCAAAATAAGTGAAAATCGCGTCTTTTATTAACTCCGGAACTTCACGAGGATCTTTGCTACCAGTCATTATTCCATCTATATTCGTAGATTCAGCAGACCATGATCCATTAGGATGCGCTTCAATGTTAAAACTAATTACGTGGTTTTCCAGGGCAGCAATAGTACGATGCATTTCCCGTACCTGGGGATTGCTTTCTTCACTAAAATTAACCCCTCGCCGTTTTAATGCGCGGGCAACAGTATATACAATATGATTCTGAATTCTTTTCATAATGCTTCCCCAACCTTTTTTAGCACTAGCACATTATACCATATATTTCTGTATTTATAAAGGCCATCTTATTAACCACTGCCCGGATTATACTACATAAGCGTGGTAGCCATTAGCGAGAATTTTCACCGATTTTTCTTTGCTCCAATTACACATTCGTCGCTTATCCAAAAAAGAACCATTGCCGGCGGTCGGTCGAAACCTTAGGCCCCGTCCTATAAAACTTGACCAAGCGCTTGCCAAAACACTCCCTTATCTTTTGCCAGAACGCTCTCTTGAGCGTCTATATATTGATGGCAAGAAAGGGAAAAACTACGAGCGTATACTCAAGAAACTTCTCAGAGACAAAGGCATAACAGTGAAAAAGCTGCGAACAGTTAACGACATGTCGTATCCTTGCATACGAATAGCCGATGCTGTCGCTGGCGCGGTCAGATACTACCTGGACAACCCCAGCCGACAGGCAAACAAGCTTTATAAAGCTCTGGAACCGAAGATTGAATTCATCCACATCCAGAAATAAAAGCGCCACCCCGGAGGGTGGCCAGTTAGCCAAGTAGCCTTGCGGCTCTTCCTAGCGAGGAATTTGTCCTTGGTAACTTGTTACACTACTTAGTATACAAGAATGACCGTAGGTGTCAATCACTGTCATTGCCACAGGAGTAAAATACAGATAAAATGAACTGAAGTGCACAACCTTACACAGCGTTATCGCTATTCAATTATATTGCTTAAGCAGCTGGTTAAAACCGATTTCAAGCTGCGCTACCAAGGCTCGGCGCTGGGGTATGTCTGGTCGTTGCTGCGGCCGCTGTTATTATTCTTGATCTTGTACCTGGTGTTTGGCGTTTTCCTGAAAGCTAAAGGGAACATACCTCACTATCCCGTTTACCTGCTGCTCGGTATTGTGCTATGGAACTACTTCGCGGAGGTCACCAGCGGTAGTGTTGGCGCTATTGTTGGCCGGGGTGATTTGCTCCGTAAGATAAACTTTCCAAAATACGTTATCATCCTGGCCGGTTCATTCTCGGCGTTCATCAATCTACTGATCAATTTTGGAGTTATTGCTATCTTCATGGTTTTTACCCATGTCAGCCTGACTTGGCACGCCCTAATCATGGTACCGCTGATCGCTGAACTATTTATCTTCTCGATAGCTGTCGCCTTTTTCTTGAGTGCTTTATTTGTGAAGTTCCGTGATGTTTCATACATTTGGGAAGTAATCATGCAGGCAGCTTTTTATGCTACGCCCATACTGTATCCCCTGAGCCTTGTCCCGCATCGGGCTGCCAAAGTTTTGATTCTGAACCCTATGGCACAGATAATCCAGGACGCCAGGCATGTACTGGTTACACCAGCTTCAGAAACTATATATCAGGTTTACGGCGGCGACCGCTGGATATGGGCCATTCCGCTTGGCACCAGTCTAATAATTGTAATTTTGGCTGCGATCTATTTCCGCAGCCGCTCCAAATACTTCGCGGAGGAGATTTAGTATGTCCGGTGCTGATGAGACGGCTATACGCATAGAACACGTTTCCAAAGACTTTATCCTGCCACACGAAAAGATCAATTCCGTTAAAAGCCTCTTCACCAGCGCTGCTAAAAAGCGAGGCAGGAGTAAACAGGGCAAAGAAGTCCAGCACGCCCTCAAGGACATTTCCTTCGAAATCAAAAAGGGCGAATTCTTCGGTATCGTCGGCCGCAATGGCAGCGGCAAAAGCACACTGCTTAAGATCCTGGCCGGGATTTATCAACCCACCACAGGCAAGGTTGCTACTAAAGGAAAACTAGTACCCTTTATCGAGCTTGGTGTTGGTTTTAACGCGGAACTGACTGGGCGTGAGAACGTATATCTGAATGGCGCCATGCTAGGTTTTTCAAAAAAAAATATAGATGACATGTATGATGCTATCGTCAGTTTTGCCGAACTAGAACGTTTTATGGATCAAAAACTTAAGAATTACTCATCAGGTATGCAGGTGCGTTTAGCTTTCTCGCTTGCCACACGCGCAGAGGCTGATGTATTACTCGTTGACGAGGTGCTAGCAGTCGGAGATGCTGACTTTCAGCGCAAGTGCTTCGAGTATTTTAAAACGTTGAAGAAGAATAAGAAAACCGTTGTGTTTGTCAGTCATGACATGAATGCCGTTAAAGAGTTTTGTGACCGCGCAGCGCTCATTGACAAAAACGAATTGCAGCTTATTGGTAGCGCTGAAAAAGTCGGTCGCGAATACTCACTACTGTTTATGAACAAAGCCGAGGGTGAAGTAATCAGCAAGGATAGGAAACGATGGGGTAATGGCAAGCTTAAGATCAAGGACGTAAGCGTTTCTATAGTCAGGGGCGAAGTTATTGTAAGTATTGAGTTAAAAGTTAATCAGCATATCGATAAAGTGATTTATGGACTGCACATATTAGGCCAGGATGGTGTTGAGATAACAGCAATGAACAACCGGATGATTAACGAACCTGATCTATCAAATCTAACGCCTGGATCTAATGTGATACTTACTTGGAAAGTTCTAAATGTTTTCAACGACGGTAACTATTTCATCAATGTAACCTTTGTAGATGATACATACAAAACACTTGACTGGTATATTGAAGCAGCAACATTCACCGTCAAGCGCGCCGATAGGTCTACAACGGCGGTATTGCCGCCGGTCATGGTTGAGCATACAATTAACAAAGATAGCAGGGACAATCATGGCAAACCCAATTAGAAGAACTTTACGTAACTCTCGCGATCGATTCCTACTGCACGTCATTGAGGCTATAGGTCAGCTCAATGACAGGCTCAATGACAGGCTCAATGAGCTAGATTATAAAGTTACCGCAATAAATCAATCACAACTCCAGAGCAATCACTATCAGTTGGCTACATATAATGAACTCACTGAAAAAGTCCGTAACTCGGGTGTTATGTATGTCTCAGACAGTGAAGTAGTTGCCAAAATATTCACCGGACAGAAGATCTATTTAGACCCCAAAGACATATCCGTAACACCTCATCTAGCGCTTGATGCTATCTGGGAGGGTAACATTACTAAAGCTTGGCTCAAAGTTGTCCAGCCCACCGATGTTATTATGGATATAGGGGCCAATTTTGGTTATTATGGTGTTATTGCTGCCCAGCAGACCGATAAAAAAGTCGGTAAGGTCATACTGTTTGAGGCAAACCCGAATCTTATACCGTACATGAATAAGACACTTTCAGCGAACTGGATAAATGAACAGTCAGTGGTTGAAAACTTAGCAGTTGCGGATAAGACAGGCAAGATAACGCTGAATATAATGAAGGATTACATTGGTTCTTCTTCTGTATTGAGTGCTGAACATATGGACGAGTATATGCATGGCAAAATGCATGTCGAAGCCGAGGAAAAAGTATTAGTAAAAGCTGTTTCTATTGATGACTATTGCAAACGTAACAATATTGCCGAAGTTAACCTTATAAAAATGGATATTGAAGGCTTCGAAGACAAGGCATATCAGGGGATGCGAGAGATCGTGAAAGCTAGTTCTAACATAACAATGTTCATAGAATTTACAAAAAATAGCTACAATCAGCCTGAGCAATTTTACGAACAGCTATTAGCTGATTTTGGCCATGTTTACGTGATTAATGAGGAAGGCCAAATTATTAAACCAAAAAAAGCAGATTATCAGAGCATAGTCGGATATGCCGAAGATTGGGTAATGCCAATTTTTTCTAAGAATAGTAATCTGTCTGTTCAGTAATATCTAGGCCACTTATGTTACAGAAAGATTATAAAATTTTTGTGGATGCGTTGTCTATTGTCTCTATGCGTATGAGCGGTATTGGACACAATACGTCAGGACTTATCAAAGCTCTAGGTAAACTACCTGAGGTACGTGAACATGCCCAGATTTACTTAATTGTGCCGCTATGGAAAAAAAAGTTCATACAACGGCATCGTTTCAGCCCTAACGTTAAAATTAAAGTGCTACCGCTGCCTGCGCGTTTTATAGCACTATTATTGCGTCTTCATCTAATGCCCCCAGTTGATTTGCTACTAGGCAAGGGAACGTATATCTTTCCTAATTATAGGAATTGGCCACTACTTGGATCAAAGTCTTACACCTATATTCACGACACAGTATTTATGCGTTATCCTCAATTTGTACAGCCCAAAAACCTTACATACTTAAAAAAATATGTGCCGTTATGGATCAAGAGAGCCGATAAAATAATCACTCTTTCGGAATTTTCCAAAACTGAACTTATAAGATATCTGCAGGTACCTAAAGCAAAAATTATTGTAGTGTCGCCCGGCGTAGATTCCTCCGTTTTTTACCAGAAAGATGAAGAGGAGATTGAGAAAATGAAACAAAAATACAACTTATACCCCAGGCCCTACATACTTTACTTGGGCAATATTGAGCCTAGAAAAAATTTAATACGATTAGTCAGGGCATTTAATATGTTGCCCATGGATATTAAAAGTAGCTATGACTTATTACTTGTTGGAGGTGATGGTTGGCTAAGTGAGGAAATAAACAATGAAATTAAAAAAGCACGCGCCAACGGTAGTTCAATAGTAAAACCCAAAGAATATATAGTCGATTCAGACCTTCCAGCTCTACTCAGTGGAGCGTCTTTGCTTGCTCATCCCGCACTATACGAAGGTTTTGGCATAAGCCCTTTACAAGCTATGGCATGTGGCACACCCGTTCTTATCGCTAACAATTCTTCACTTCCTGAGGTAGTAGGTAACGCAGGCGTACTCGTAAACGCAGAAGACGAAAATGATATCTCCAATAAGATACAGGCCATACTAACTAACAGTAAACTTAGCAAAATAATGATATCCGAAGGCTTAAATCAAGCCCAAAAATTCAAATGGGAAACAAGTGCCAAAAAGCTTCTGCATGCTATCCAAGAAGAGAGTATTGGGCGACCAGCCCTTCACGGCAAGTAAACAGATTGGCTTTTAGGATAGTCACTACTTCGAAACATTGAAGTCATCGGCGACATCTACGACACACCAGAGTTACTGGCAACAAAATGAAGCCTCTCCGTTGCTTTGAATAGATGCTTAAGCGCATCGTGCCGGGTGAGGCTCCCGTTCGCTAAAGACAGGCGTATATGCAGTATCAGGTTCATGACCTAATACCTCCCGAAAAGCTGCTTTTATAAATGCTTCGTCAGTCTTCCCACGACATTTGTTTAATAATGCAGCCCAGTCGTATGATTTATGAGCATCAACGAAGAACAACCACTTATCTCTTTCTTCCAGAGAATCAATTGTAAAGCCAGCCGCCGCAAGATAAACCTTTAGTGTTGTTTCGGTAAAGCTTGTAAAGTGGTAATCGCCTTCATGCGCCTGATTGCCGAATAAATAGGTAAGCCAAGAATTTTGACTTCCAAAGCTGTTTTTCTTTAATTGCCTTGCTACACCGAGTACACTGGTGGTTTGTAGATGTAGCTTACCCCCCATCTTTAAGTATTCAGCCCAATCTAACAGTGTGCTGAGCGTTAACTCCCTCGGTATATGTTCTAAAACGTCATTGGCAACAATTTCTTTGTAGTGGTTTTTTGGCAGCATTGAATAATCATTATTAACAATCAGCAAGTCCGGCTCCACCTGTGGGGCGATATCCAAGTTAATATAGCCCTCTCGTTTATCCCATCCACAGCCGAAGTTGAGCTTCTTAAACTTGAGAAGAGTTTTATCCATAAAGTTAGGGCTAATTATACACCACTAGGTTCGGGACTTGCCTTAAAGGGATAGTCGGGTCGCCGAGTATTGATAGTTGAGCTGGTACAATAAAGAAAGTCCATAGCTTGACTATGTTTTATCGAGCGATGTCTTAAAGGGAGATGAGTATTTGAAGACAAACAAAACTATTTTATTACTTAGCACCTATCCTATAAAAAGAAGTTTTCATGGTGGCCAACGTCGCACCCAGGCAATAGCCGAAGCTTATACTAGGGCCGGCTACACTACAATTCAGTCGGCAATTTTTAACCCACCATCATATGCTCACAAATATGAACGTGGTCGACTAGATTTGCCAGCTCCTAAGCATACAACCGATAAGATTAAGCGACAGCCTCTGCTTGAGGATATTATTTTAGGCGAAAGCTGCTACGAAGATAACGATGTAAAAACACATTTACTTAAACTGATCAACCATTACAAGCCGGGTTATATTGATTTACACCAACCATATTTATATATAGGCCTACGCAAGCTGTTAGCTGAACTCAACAATCTGCCCAAGATTATCTTTAGCTCACAGAATATTGAGTACAGAATGAAAGCGGAAATTTATCGTAATCACGTCAACGAAATCAGTGAAACCGTCGCCAAGCAATCGGTAAAAAAGATTCAAGATGTTGAAAAGTTGCTGTGTCAAGAAGCCGCACTAGTAACAGCTGTTTCCGAATCAGATATCATCGAACACAAAAGAATGGGCGCAACAAACATTTTGCTCGTGCCAAACGGCATTAACCAACCACACGCAACACAAAGTCATATTCAAAAGTGGCAGAATTACTTTGAAAGGCATGGTGTTACAAAATCAATTTTGTTTACTGGTAGCGCCCACCCACCAAACTGGTCAGGTTTTTTAACTATGATGGGTGGCCGCCTAGGCTTCTTGCCGATTACGAGTAAATTGATGGTGGTTGGTGACATTGGCAGCGCGCTAGAGTACGTGCTACATCAGCGAGACCCGGTCTATTCATCATCCTTTTGGCTACGTGCCCATAACTGTAAACGCTTAAGCGATGAAGACCTCAGTGCATTGTTGAAGCTATGTGACACTATTATTTTACCAATAACTGAGGGAGGCGGTTCGAATCTCAAAACTGCTGAAGCTATATTTGCCTGCAAAAAAATTGTTGCCAGCGACCACGCAATGCGTGGCTATGATGAATTTCGAAGCTTTCCCAACCTGTTCATAGAGAATGATCCCACTGCCTTTAAATCGCGACTGAGGGAAGTACTCGGCAGTGATGCCCCGGTCTTAACAAAAGGACAGCGCCAACAAACACATGACGTACTATGGAAATCGAGAACAAAACCACTCAAGCAGGCACTAGGAGATTTAACATGAAAAAAACTTGCTGGATTGATTTAACAGATTTGAATCATTGGGAAGGGCATATGACCGGGATACAGCGCGTTACTTACAATCTTGCTAAACACTATCATCAGAACGCCGCCGCCAAGTTTTTCATGTTTGATCCTATAAGTGGTTTCCATGAAGTTAGTTTTGAATCTGTCAGGCCAAAGATTAACAAAGCTACACAGACAGCGCCTGCCAGTAAAGACACTGATCTGCGTAGGATAGCTTTGAGCATCTATAAAACTAACAGCAGGCTGCTAAAGCAAAGCGCAAAGTATCTTTATCGCCGAAGCCCTAGTCTAATAAGGGAAACGGCAAAACAAAAGTATATAGATTTTCGCGCTAAGAGAGAGCCGCAGATTATAGCGAAATTGCATCATCCTTTTGCCCATGATGACGTTGTGCTGATCCCTGGTGCCAGCTGGTACCGTGCTTCTATAATTCTCAATCTTGGTGTAATAAAACAGAGTGTAAGAATTAATATAGTTCATGTTATCTACGATATGATACCAGAGTTATATCCGCAGTTCTTTGGCCAAGGTTTTGGCGATGTTTATATAAAGCATATGTTTAACGCATACGCGATTTCTGACCATCTTCTAGCAATTTCAAAAAATACCAAACGCGATGCTGAGGCATTTCAGGAAAAAATGTTATTGCCCAAGCTTCCAGTAACCGTTTTTCGTCTCGGCGATAACCCAACACACGGTGCCGCAAAAAAAAGTCCAGATAAGCGAGTAATTTCTGGTAAATACCTACTGGCAGTTGGCACACTTGAAATTCGAAAGAATTACTTGTCTTTATATTATGTCTGGAAGAAGGCCAGTATACTGGGTGAGAAGCTGCCAAAACTAGTGATAGTCGGGCAGCCTGGCTGGCTTTCTAGCGATTCGATGTACCTCATGCATTTCGACCCGGAAATTCGTAATTCGATCATAGTACTCAGCAATGTCAGCGATGACCAGCTGGCATGGCTTTACCAAAACTGCCTCTTCACCATCTATCCATCCTGGTACGAAGGCTGGGGATTGCCCATTGCCGAATCGCTCAACTACGGTAAGCTATGTATTGCTTCTAACACCTCGTCGATGCCAGAGATTGGTGAAGAGCTGATTGATTACTTTGACCCTTTTAATCCATTAGAATGTTTAAGCCATGTCATCAAGTACCTTAAAAACCCCGATGAGCTAGTCGAGGCTGAAGAGAGAATAAAGAGAGGCTACAAGAAGGTACTATGGGACGTGGCTTATGAGCAGAGTAGGAAAGTCACCGACTCTCTGTAGAGCTAGTTAGCTTTCAATGTATAGTGTTGGCCAAGATTATTTAGCCAAATTAGGTTTTCCGCCAGAGGATTGAAGTATTCGTTGTAGGTGCCTGTCTGGCTTGGCGCGTTAGCCCAAAAGCCAAAGTTGCCGGTCTGACCCGGGGCCACACTCGTTTCAGAAAGGGCTGCTACCCGAGAACAGCTGATCCAGGTAGCATCGCATATGCTACTATTGCGATCGTATGGATTCCCGGTGCCAAGCCTAATGGGGGCCGTACCATATTTGTACCAAGTTACGTTGCCAGTATTTTTAGCCTGTAGAGTTAAGAATACGCGTTGACTAGGCGTGAGTGCCCCAGTATTGACCGGAGTGGTTTTACTGGCGTCTGTATAGGCTGCCTGACCACCGTATGACCAAGTATAAGTAGCTGGGTTGACCTTAATTGTGTAGTACAGCCCATTATTCTCATTCATCCACATATAGCCTTCCGACAGCAGATTGAAGTGTTCGTTATAGGTGCCTAGATTAGAGGGAGTGGTGACCCAAAATCCAAATGTTCCGACCTGGCCAGGTGAGACACTGGTTTCATTGAGTGCCGCTACCCGGGAACAACTAATCCAGGTGACATCGCACAGGCTGCTATTACGGCCATAGGGATTACTAGTGCCAAGCCTGATAGGGTTACTGCCGCCATTACTCCAGGTAGTATTGCCTGTATTTATGGCTGTCAGAGTCATATATATACGTTGGCCAGGTCCTTGGTTATTGGAGTTAGTCGGTTGTGTTCGTGAGGAATCAGTGTATGCAGCATGATTCATATAAGCCCAAGAGTATGTAGGGTCAACACCTAGAGTGTAATACAAACCAAGATCGTTAAACCAACTTAAACCTTCGGAAACCAGATTGAAATGTTCTTGGTAGCTACCAATCCCCCCGGGGGCGGTAACCCAGAAATTCAAAGTACCCACTTGTCCTGGCACCACGCTATTTTCTACCAGACCTGCGGGGCGGGAACAACTTAGCCAGGTTCCATCGCAGAATTGGCTTGTGCGATCTTTGGGTTGATCTGTTCCCAGATGGACTGCGTTTGTCCCGCTTTGATGCCAGGTTTCCGTTCCGATGTTTTTAGCCTTAAGTTGTAACACGACGCGTTGTCCTGCCTTTAAATGATTGGCGTCAACTTGAGTGGTCATATCGAGACCCGTGTAAGCGGATTGGCTTACGTAGGACCAAGCGAATGGCGGGGTAATAGGGGAACCAAACCATTTAGAGAAGAGCCACCAAAAGTTTCGATTGCCGTAAGCACCGCAGTTAGCAGTGCCGCCCGCGGAATTGTCGCTAACCGTAGATAGAGCACCTGCATTAGGTTGGTACGGCGTATAATTATATAGTCCGGCGGTTGCTTGATTCTGTATATATACATTTGTGCCGCCGCAACTTGCAACCGGATTGTACTGAATATAATTGTCACGAAACGCGCGATAGCTGAACAGAGTTGAATCACGACTGTATCGTTTAAATTGCCTGGCGGCATTGTAGACCTGATTGAAAAAGCCATAGTACTCTGCATCACAAGGAGCGGTATCTGGGCAGCCATAGCCTGTGGCGCTACGATATTGGGTATCCCATGGCCAATCATCAGTTACCAAAGACTGTTCTTTTTCTAACAGAACGATTAAGACCTTGGGATTTATTCCGCAACTTTGGGCAACATCGTAAATAATTTGAGCACTCGATTTGTTCCCTCCTGATAGATTACCGCATAAACCTGTTTCTGCTCCTTTAGCAGGTGTATCTTGCCTATAATCTTTCAAGCAAGTGTATGGGGTAGGGTGGCCTTTGGAAGCCCCATAAGCTGCTCTTGTAGTTCCGGCATAAGGCTGAGATCCCCATGTATCGCAAATCGGTACTTTGCTGTTTAAGAAATTTTGTATAGACGTTATATCGAAAGTGTTCGCATTAAAAAATACGCCGTCATCCATAATTCTGCCTGCCTGGAAATCCGACCCTGATAGCGCCATTGCGGACAGCGGGAAAAGTCCACTCCCAAGGAGTCCTAGCGATAGAAACGCGGCAATAAAAAACCGTCTCATACCTTATTTTACCTCTATTTGTCTAGGGCCGGAAACACCGGAAGCCGATTCTGATGAGTAACTTAAAGTAACCATCCACTCACCTTTAGATGAAAATTCTGTCGACTGAGCTGTAAGAGCAGGACAATTCACGGAGTTCACATTTTTAACACCTGTAGATGTTTTAGCAAAAGAGGTACTTCCCTTAGTGAAGATGACGGTACAAGTGCCGCCGTCTTCAAATACACCACTAACATAGCCCCCGACTTCAACGCTATTTCCATACTGGCTAGCATAAGTAATTGTGGGCGTAACAGTTTTTTTTGTGCCAGGAGTTTGACTGGGCTGGGTATTTTGTTGAGCCTCTTGCTCAACTATTCTTGTTTTATTATCGCTCGCTCTTTGTTTATCTTGGCTGGTTGCTGGCTTTAGATCGGTCTGGCTTTGCCCCGAGGACTTTTTAGCCACCTGCTGGGATTTATTACTTGAGTGCCTGAAGCTGTAAAGGTACACGCCAGCGATTAAAAGAGCTACTAGCAGTACCATTAGAGGCTTTTTAGATAACTTCAATCTATTTTTTATCATAACTTCAAAATTTTATTTTAAAAACTCTAGCAGTATAGTAACATCCTAACTTACAATATACAAATTTATATCGAAAATATATTATACTTAAGTATACATGCTGCAAAAACTATGGGACGCAAAAGTAACGCGATTTTTGAGCGTCGGTCTTTTCAATACGCTTTTTGATTTGACCATATTAAACGCGCTGGTATTTTTCGGACATCTGCCTGTACTGGCAGCCAATCTGGTATCGGCCAGCGTTAGTATGACTGTATCCTACTTTCTTAACCATCATATTGTTTTCCGTAGTAAAGAGGACCACTCAATAGTCAAGTTCGTGCATTTCTTCGCGGTGACCGGCACCGGCATACTGGCCATTCAGTCATTGGTGATTTACTCGGCCACCCACCTTTTGGCGCATCAGAACGTTGTAGTAGGCAACCTCATCCACGTCTTACCCCTGGGTAATTTAAGTATCAGGGCCTTTGACCTGAATGTCGCGAAAATACTGGCCGTATTGGTGGCTATGACCTGGAATTTTACGCTTTACCACCTGGTAATTTTCAAAAAGCCGTCCGAAAAATTTGATGATGACATATTGCTATAGCTGTATTTCCGGCTGACTTTTGCTACTATGAAACAGCTTTGAATTTTTGGATGGCCTAAATGTGTAATCCGGTAAGTACTCAGGCGTATTAAGCAGAAAGGTTAACTAGGGTGAAGATAACTGTTGTAGG
>JBBPZG010000118.1:0-10562 GCA_038199095.1 Saccharimonadales bacterium (SeqCode) | reverse complement strand
GAAGGCGCCACTAAATTAGCCAATGACATTACCAAATATATCCGGGTGGCTAAAATAAAGCGCCCCGACGGTACAATCGTTAAGATAACCAACGTGGCTGTTTCCAGCGCTAGTATCTACAACCGTAAAGATAGTAAACAATACGTGGAGGTTACAGCCAAGTATGCCGATAGCGACACCACTACCCTTCTTACCCTCACGAAAACAGCCGTAGAGAAAAAATTCCCGGCCTCTAAAGTCCGGTCCTACGGTCTAAGTAAAAACGCTTTGGCTTTTGACTTCGGCCAGGAAACCGAGAACCAGGATAGCTTTAAGACGCTGGCCATCGCCTTCCCGGTACTGCTAATAGCCATTTATATTCTACTGGCCTTCCAGTTCAGGAGTATGCTTCAGCCACTACTGATCTTTATGGCTATACCCTTTAGCCTGTTTGGCATTACGCTTGGCTTGTATCTGACAGATAATGCCTTTAGCTTCTTCGCGTCGCTTGGCTTCTTTGCTCTGGTAGGCCTGAGTATCAAGAACACTATTTTACTGACAGACTATGCTAACCAGTCGCGCCGGGCCGGTATGGGTGCCGTGGATGCTGCCCACGAAGCCTTGGCTGAGCGGTTCCGCCCCTTAGTCGCTACCAGTTTAACTGCCGTCGCTTCTTTGATCCCTCTGGCTATTATGAGCCCCTTCTGGGAAGGCTTAGCCGTAGTCCTGGCCGGTGGTCTGCTATCCAGCACGTTCCTGGTACTTACGGTATTCCCTTACTATTACCTGGGCAGCGAATTCCTGCGCGCCCGCATATCCAGAAAAAAAGGCCTGGCCTGGATCGTCTTGAGCATTTTACTAAGCCTCCTGTTAGCAAAAGTAGCCGGCCCGGCAGCCTTGTTAGGCCCCATCCTGGCTATTGTAATCATAAAGCTCATACCCCGCCTCAATACTAATTAAAATAACCGGTTATGTGGCACAGGGCTATTAACTTAAGATTACCTATAGATTACCTTTTCCCCACTGTCCTTGCACTACTCCTAAAACATGAGCCACCTGATGAGTTTCCCCTGGATTAGCCAACCGTTTGCCATTTTCTTCTTTAACATACACCGTACGATTAACATCTTCATAATCTGTTGAAATCTGTGCTTTTATCTTATCACCTACAGTTAACTCCGATGTGCCTGAATCATCATTGAATATAGTCGCTCTTTCTCCAGGAAAAAAGGGATCGTCCTCAGGAAGACTGAGTTCTACATAACGATCTGTGACACGCAAATCTTGCAATAGAGGTATTACCCTGGTAAGGGTATCACGATCCTCCTGAAACATTGGTTGATCAACTGTTTCATCAGTCATATTTTGTATTATACAATGCTGAATGGTCGGCTAGGAGCGATTAATCTTGAACAGCTTGACGCACTACTGTTATCACTCAAAAACCTACTGGGATTATAGCAATACTCGGAACGAAATTTAGAGCATTAAAACAATTGAGATGACAAAAGCATCGAGCAATTATGCACCACAATATGAGCTTTAACAGATAGAAAATAAACAAATGCTTACATAAACGTGGGAGGACTTGAACAGAACCTACTCTTGAGCTAAAGTTTTGGTCCGATAGTACCGATAATGTCACTACTATTGATAATACGCGACGGGATATTGTAAGCAGCGTTGTCAGCCGTAACGTAATATTGCGAGGAGCTAAGGGTGTATGATGATGTATTCTGGATGCTACCTTCCACCTCAACGTGACCACTTAGGATAGATACTGACTGACCAGGAGCGCCATGTACCCGCCCAAGAGCGTGGGTGCCTTTTTTGGTTTGATACACAACTACGGAATTATCCGAGGGGTGCTTTTCAAACTTATACACCAGAACAGTGGTGTTGGCGCGCAGAGCCGGTGCCATGCTATCGCCCTCAATCTTAAATACTTGGGCAAACAAAGCCACAAACATAATCGCAACTAAAAGTGCCAGTACAAGTATGAGCACATAGCTTGTAATGTACGAGCCGATAGCTCGACCAACACTGTACCTTCTCGCAGCAAACCGCTTTAGCAGCAAAATCCATAAGGTAAAACCGCCCACTAAGAACAACAGATTGGAGATAACTGCTACACCGCCCTTAAGAACTAAGCTTAACAAGCTGGTTACTAGTATGAAAAGTACTTCTGCCCCAACTATCCTTGTAAGATTATTCCTATCAGGTTTCAGCCCAAAGATTTTCAGTGACAGCCACAAGCAAAAGGTAATGATAGCTATTACTACTATGACTAATAGCGCTAGTAGTATAAATGGTAAGTGCACGACGCTTAAATAATATCACGCTTTATCGGTGCTATAACAATCTGGTCGAGAGAAACATATCTTGCTTGAACTTTTCAAGTATATCACCGAGAATCCTGAATCCTCACAGAGTTTACTTAAAAGATTAAGGGTTACTGCACCCAGACCGCCGAATGTTATCAAGGGTCTAGTTTTTTAATGTTTTGCTTAGTAGCTAACACATTCTTTTCATAAATAATAAGCAAAGGCTATACTATATTAGTACTACTTCTCTTGGACTGGGAATATCTTTCATAATTGGCAATTTCAGCGTGAATGAGGCACCTTCTTCAGTTTTGGAGCGTACCTCAATAGTGCCCTTATGCAAATCTACGATTTTTTTGACCCAGTACAAACCTAAACCAGTTCCTGTCGTAGAAAGTGAGAGCGGGTTATTTATACGAGAGAACTTGGTAAACATCTTTTTCTGGTCTTTTTTGAGTATACCTACGCCCTCATCGCTGATGGTTATGACCGTTTGATGCTTAGTCTGGCTTAACTTGATTTTGACTGTCTGATTATCACGAGAGTATTTGCTGGCATTCTCGAGAAGATTCTCTAAGACCATTCGCATCAAATTTTTGTCGAGGTTCGTGCTAACCTTTTCAGCTGTTTCCTTGAATATAGTCTTTTGATTATGGCTATTATAGAGGACGAATTGCTCATGAACCACACCGTTAATCAGTTCTGCCACATCGCACTCCGACTTTTCTAAGTACACCTTTCCATCGTCAACCCTAGCTACTCTCAGCAAATCCTCGATTATTTCTAACTGCCTCTCATTACTAAATATCGCCCTATCGAGCATGGCGATTTGCTCTTTTGTCAATGTACCTGCGTAACCATCACGTAGCATTCCAGTGTAATTCTTTACTATACTCGCCGGTGTCCGTAGCTGATGTGAAGCCATCATGATAAATTCGTCTTTAGCGTCACTGAGCGCTTTCAAGTTATTTTTTTGTTTTATCAAGTTAGCAGTCATCTTCTCGGTATTTTTTTTCAGGTTTGTTCGCTCTGTTATATCTTCAATAGCCAGGAGTATGAGTTGCTTTGAGTCAATCTGTCTGGCATTCAAAAGCATGGTTTTGCGACCGATACTAGGAAAAGTATGGGTGATTTCAAACCCGTTAAACAACTTGTGCTTAGGAAGTATATCCTCAAGCAATTTTCTGAGCTCTTTTGAATCCCACTGATTGTTACCCAGCTTATAAATTAGCTGACCCTCAGTTTCTAGTCTCTTCACCTTAAAAGCTTCGTAGAACGCATTATTAGCCGTCACAACGAGTAAATCATTATCCAAAATGACAAAAGGTTCCCGGATGGTATCTGTTATTTCCTGATAGTAAGTAAGCTGCTTTTTTAGCGTTTCAATACTTTTACTCGGGCTCGTAGGTTTAGGTTTGGGAGAGTTGTCTGTGATACTTTTAGTCATTATTCACTCCGTTTTAAGAATAAAGGTGATACGCGGTAGACGTCAATGAAATATTTATCTGTAGCGCAACAAGGCGAAAAGACTATCACAATCTAATGTTTGGCTTTGTCGCTTGTTATGTCGCACAATGAACATGGAGAGAAACAAAAACCTCTGCGCAAACAGAGTTAAAATCCGTGGTCGACATACTGACCCGTTAAACGAACCTATACTTGATACCCTACATAGCTTACTCTTAAACTTCGGTGCTATCCAAACTGGGCTGCGGTCGCTTAATGTATCAGTAAAAGGGTTGATGTCTAAGCCAACCACTGATTTACAGTTCTTGCTATAATCAAACATATGGAAGACGTAAACCTACCAGATGTGAATAAGATTAGAGACTTTGGCGACACGAGAGAGCTGCCACCTCAAACATCGGCCGAAGATACGTCAAACTGGGATAATAGGGCTATTGCACTACCCGATCCCAAACGCTATGCAGCACAATTTATAATGGCCGATGATTCAGACATTAGTGCCATTCTACCAGTCGAGAACCCGTACCTTGAACAAGAGCGGCTTACATCTGTTAAACGCAAGAAATAAGCACGTTCCGTAGATATACGTAAAATTTGTTGAACCTATAGCCTAAGCTAGTAGCTAATACAAGAACTGCTGTGTTATTCTTTGTCTAGATAATCACTATGCAAAAGCGTTCACTATTAAAAGTATTTCTTTATACCACCCTATCCTTAGGAGTCTACGAGCTTATATGGCTTTACCAAACGCGCCAAGAACTCACAAGACTTAGTTCAGTCCGCATACCCTCAATTCGCTGGCTTGTACTACTCAACGCTCTGCAACTATCAGGCATTATTCTTGGTATAGTCTTAGCTTTCATGATTTTCGGGACAGATAAATCTACCCCAGTCTCACAATCATGCTGGTCAAATTATGTTATAGCAACCGCCCCAGAGACAGCGGGACAAACTACGCTATCTGGTGCCTGTCGCAATCAAGTAGAAAAAAGCTTTGCCGCCTCCAACCGAGAAGACAAGTTAATAAAGGGGTATTTGGTTGTTATCGTACTGCTCATTGTAAGTAGATTGGGTTATCCGAGGTGGCTACGTAATTACGCTCTTGCAGTGCAGCAAGTGACGCAGGGTAAGCTATCCCAAACAACTACCATGTTCATACTGGTCCTTGCTCCCGCTTACGGTATGGTTGCCGTACAGAATGTATTTAACAATATGGGGGCACTGGGTTCGGATGTCTTACCTATGCCCACAAGCCAAACTCTGTACCAACCAACCGAAAATAAAACCGTACACAGAGTTTTGTCGGTAGTCGCAATATGCTTAGCGGCAGTATTTGGGTTATTTATATTGTTCTTAATTGCGGTAAGCTATTACGGAACGCATTAGAGACTGCTTTCGGGTACGACCTTGAGGGCGTGTCCTAAGCTCTCTCCGTGCGTTAGGCGATAAATTGGCGGTATACTAGCGTACCTGCTAAATAAGATTGTTTTATACAAAACCTGTTCACTCCTGCAATAAGGAAATGCCTCAATAACCGTTCCCAAATCTTTCGCCGAAATATCGTTGTAAATAAGTCATAAATTATAACTTTGGAGTAGACCGTAGCACCTTGCAAAAACCTGTGACGGGATACATATTGCCATGTACACTATTCCTTATGGCAAACGCTAAACAAGAACCGTTGAAAAAGAAGAAACGTGAACGCAAGAAGCGTGTAGTAACAACTGTATCAGGTGATGTTATTTCCGCGAAGCAACTTGAGCTTGCTCACAAAATGAGTACATCACTTGAAGCACGGGAATCAGTCTTTGAACAGGATACACAGTATCCCATAGATACACTTGCCGACTACTTTGCCAACATACAAGAAGGTGCGAAACGAATCCTCCCCAAAGAGAAGCAGCGATTTGTGATATATTTACGCAAATCTACCGATGACGAGCAAAAACAGGTGCGTTCGTTAGATGACCAGCGTGATGAGTGCATAAAGTTAGCTCGTGATGTATTAAAAGTAGATGTAAGAGAAGAAGATATATACGAAGAATCAGCGTCGGCTAAGATTTCAGGTAACCGAGAAATCTTCGACTACATATTGCAAGGCTTTAGAACGGGTATGTATCACGGGCTGATAGCTTGGTCGCCAGACCGTATTTCACGCAACATGAAAGAAGCTGGCGAAGTTATTGAGATGATTGACCGTGAATATATTCAAACGCTTTCTTTCTGCACGTACCAATTCGAAAACACTCCAAACGGTAAGATGATGTTAGGCATACTCTTTGCCACGTCTAAACAGTATTCAGACAAGCTAGGCGTTGATGTGAAGCGTGGCACAGACGGTAACATCAAAGACGGTAAGTATAATGGCGTCGTCAAAAAGGGCTATTACATGGACGCTAGTACGGGTTATTTCATACCAGACGAATACAACTGGAATTTGCTACGTATGGCTGTCGATATGCGATTGAATCAAGGTAAAAGCAATCCAGAGATTGCCGACTTCTTAAACGACGCTGTGTTCAGTACTCGTAAAACGCAAGATGATAAATACGTGTTGTTCAAAGCCACCAAACAAAAGGTAGCCGATATATTTGAAGATTCATTCTACTGTGGTCTGTACCAGTACGGCGATAATATAGTGAACCTCACAGACATCTACAGCTTCAAGCCGCTTATTACGACTGACGAATACATCATGTTGAACAGTGATATAGCGAAAGACTTCAATAAGAAGACCACCGTCAAAACCAATAGAACCCAGCGACTTAACTACGGCTTACTAAACAACAAGGTTATTTGTGACTATTGTGATGAGCAAATGGTATTTCAGCACCAGCCTATTCCACGAGGTAAGAATAAGGGTAAAATGGTCGTCAGCTTCTACTGTCGAGATAAGGGTCAAGCTTGCTTACGCCATAATACAGAAGAACAGAAAAAGCTAGGCATTAAGTTATCCAAGAGCATACGTGCCAAGCACGTGATGGCGGGTATTGAGTGGCAACTACGCCACCTAACCAAACAAAGCGAAGAAGCATATCAGATGTATATAGGCAGGCTCGAATCACGCATTGCTTCTCGGCGAGCAATTTTGGAACGTAAACTTAACCAAGCTAAAGAAGATAAGCGTACTAACGACAAACAGTACACTCGCTTGCTGGACTTTCAAGTCGCTGATCCAAAGGCTTACGAAAAACACCATAAGGGTCGCCTAGACCACTACAAGCAGTTAGTAGATTTAGCCCAAGAGAGTATTGACGAGAATAAAGAAGCACTGGCAGAGCTTGATACAGCGTTACCAATGCCACAAGAGTTCTACGAACTCACTAAATCTAAACTGTTAGACCTGCTACATGAGGACGATATTGTAGTCCTGAACGCTATATGTAACGAATTTGTTACGAACCTACGTGCTGGAAACGATACTACCCCTGTTATAACACTAAATCCACCCTATGACTTGATGGTGGATTTAGACAAAATACTTATTGGTCGGGGTGACAGGACTTGAACCTGCGACCTCACGGCCCCCAGCCGTACGCGCTACCAACTGCGCTACACCCCGATGCGATTATTATAACTGATCTGTAATGGAGGTTATTATAAATTATAGACTAGACAAACTTATACAGGTTATGTTATAATAGTACGATTAAGTAGCGAGAATGATATGATGAGTGCCGAAGCAGGTCCAAATACCAACACTATAACGATTAATAGGGAGCCAATTAATGAACCCGTAGGTATTGAAGCCGGCCCTGAAGTGATAACGGCAAAGGCCTTCGACGCAACTAAAGGAGCACTTAGAGAATTCCCGACTGGCATTGAGGCAGATCCGGTCACCATAGAAACAGATCAGGGCGCAGCGGAGCCTGGCGAGTTCAAAAAGAAAATCGATAACCTAGGGCGCCGAACAAGAAACGCTGTCAAAATATTCGCTGCGACACTTGCGCTCAGCTCCATGGGAGCTGCTCTTGAAACCGGTCCTTTACAGGCAGAAAGCGCCCAGGCGCAGGCAAGTATTAGCAGTGTGAATACGCATGGTAAAAAACACATTGCCCTAACTTTCGATGACGGGCCTGGACCTATCACGCAGGAGGTACTGAATATTTTGAGCCGTAATCACGTTAAGGCGACGTTTTACATGGTCGGTAAGAATGTTTTAGCTCACAAGAAAATGGCGCTAAAAGTGAAAGCTGCCGGCCACGAAATCGGCAATCACACCATGACTCACCCTCACCTGACCGACCTGCCTTCCCAAGATCCGGGCCATCTAGAAAATGGCGTGAAGGTTCCCGGCAAAGGCGTTTCCCAGGAAATCTTTGACGGCGCAAAAACCATTAAAGAAACGCTGGGTATCTGGCCGGCGTTATTTCGGGAACCGGTCGGTCTGGGGCGAAACGATCCACGGATTATCCGGGCAGTACGATATTGGGGCGAGACCTCCGTTGTGTGGTCGAACAGTTTCGAGCAAGCCTTTATACACAACTCAACTACAGGCGGGGCAGTTAACTGGCTTGTCCGGCACGCCCGTCCAGGCACGATTGAGTTAGCCCATGACGGCGGTCTGTGGGATAACAGAAAAACAGTCCATGCGCTTAACCGATATATAGTCCGAATGAAACATCTGGGCTTTCACTTCGTAAAAAACAGCCAATTACTCAAGGAAGGCGCTCCTCACTATTAAGGCTTCCGCTTCTTCCGCGTCTGTTAAAGAATAAACTTCGGTAGGTGAAATGAAACGTCGGGCACCGGGTTTGATCACCTGAGAAAACTCAGGTGGGTGCTCGCACGTAACTGCCACAGCGGCCACAAATCTTGAGCTCCCTAATGATTGGTATCAGATAATCATTCGCCCGGCGGTGGAGTTTTTTAGGCCCTACCCGACTACTAAAATTATACGCTATGGCAGCAGCTGTAGGATGCCGTTATTGAGATTATTAATCAGCGGCACTAAAACCCCTGTTAGCACCAGCCCAAAGACTATGAACAGGCCGTACGGTTCAATCTGACGCATTAAGTCTTGCACGGGCTCCGGCGCGAAGGCATAGAGCACGCGGGAGCCGTCCAGCGGCGGGATCGGTATGATATTGAAAACAAAAATCGCCACGTTCAAAATGACAAATGTGCTAAGAAGATCTCCTAACCCTGCTCCGGCGGGCACTACACGCAGAAACAGCGCGGCAATTATCGCTAACGCGAGATTGATAAACGGGCCGGCGGCGGCAATCAATGCTCCGCCAAACTCATCATATTTCACCCGTGCCGGGTTGAACGGCACCGGCTTGGCCGCCAGGATCGGTACATGGAAAATGACCAAGGTGATGATAGGAAGCAGCACAGTGGTCATAGGATCTATATGCCGGAGGGGATTCAGGCTTAAACGGCCTTCTTCCTGGGCTGTGGTATCGCCCAACCAGTGCGCTGTGAAGGCATGCATAGCCTCGTGTATCGACAGGGCGATAATAATCGACACCAGCAGGTACAGGATATTGATAGCGGATAGGTCATTCAGCATGTAGGCTCTAGTATAGCAACTGTCGGTGGCCGGCGACATCGTGCACCCGCAGATAGGCCGCACCACTCTCTACGGCAATCCTGCCAGACGCTAGGTTATGTTCAAGCTCCAGCCGCTTATCTCCCAGGAAACGTTTACGCGAATAGCCTATCATAACCTGATAATCCGGCACTTCTTCGGCAAATCTTAGTAATTGCCAATTAAGGTCGGGTGTTTTGCCAAAACCAATGCCCGGATCAAGAATAATTTGTTCCCTGCCGAGTTCCCTCGATTCCAGCAGCGTCACTTTTGCTAATAAGTCGCTTGTTACTTGTTGCATATCATCAAGTAATTTCCCCTGGTGGGCTGCCTGGATGTCCGCGCCTGGAAGATGGCTGATGATGCAGGTAGCTTGATACCTGACCACCGTTTCGATCATGGCTGGGTTATTCATGCCGGTAACGTCATTTATGATAATATCCCCCATTTCCAGAGCCTTTTTGGCCGTTTCCGGATGGTAAGTGTCAAGAGATAGCCGGCCGGGATATACTGCCATCAGCCGGTCCAAAACTGGCTCCAACCGCTGCCATTCCACGGCTGCGGACAAAGGCTTGGCACCCGGACGCGTGCTTTCGGCGCCTATATCGACTAGACTGGCACCATCTCTAAACAGCTGTTTGGCCTGCTCCAGTGCCTTATCAGGCTCTAAAAACAGGTTGCCGTCACTAAAACTATCCGGCGTTATATTCAAAATACCGACTAATTTCACCATACCCCGTGAATTATAGAACAATGCTCTATAATTGAAAGGATATGAGGATTTATAATTTCAGCGCTGGCCCTGCCATGCTGCCGGAATCCGTGCTCACCCAGGCGGCAGCGGAGATGCTTGATTGGCAAGGCCATGGCATGAGCGTCATGGAAATTAGCCACCGCAGCCCGGAATTTATCCATATTGCCGAAGAGACTGAATCAGACTTAAGGGAGTTAATGCAAATACCCGGTAATTATAAAGTTTTATTCCTGCAAGGCGGCGCAACCGGGCAATTCTCTGCTATCCCGATGAATTTGGCCGGCAGTACAGATACAGCCGATTATATTGTCAACGGGCTTTGGGCCCAAAAAGCGGCCAAAGAAGCCAAAAAATACGTAAACGTAAACATCGCCGCCCAAGCCGAGCCTTTTACCTATGTGCCTGACCAAAAAGACTGGAAAGTTTCAGAAGCTGCCGCCTATATTCACACAACTCCGAATGAGACGATAAACGGGGTCGCGTATAACTTCTCGCCGGAAGCAGG